>SMXE01000175.1 GCA_004357015.1 Caldithrix sp. | reverse complement strand
GCCCATTTCCTCAAGTACCCGGACTTCCTCCACCAGCCCCGCGGAAATCATTGTATCCACTCGCTGCGTGATACGCTTGTACAACTCCACTCGCGGCATGGTCAGACCAAAGAAGATCGACTCGAATTCGGCGGGTGCAGGCGTCTTTTTAAGATATTCGGAAAGCGGCGTGCCCGTAATCTCAAATACTTCGAGGGCGCGCAGAATGCGCTGGGTGTCCGTTCGGTTCAAATTTGCGGCTGTTTCGGCGTCTACCGCTTGCAGGCGCGCGTACAGAGTTGCAATACCCCTCTGCCGAAGCTCGTCTTGCAGCGCGGCCTTAACATTCTCGTCCGCTATCCTATGGCCAGAAAAGCCATCGACCAGGCCGCGAATGTACAAACCCGAGCCACCCACAACCACAGGCTGCTTGCCACGTGAAAAAATGTCCGCGACGCAGGCGCGTGCCTCATCGCCAAACTCGCCCGCGCTATAGCGTTGATCGGGCAGTTTGATGTCGATAAAATGGTGCGGCACGGCGGCCAGCTCTTCGCGCGTTGGCTTTGCCGTGCCGATATTCATGTACTTGTAAACCTGTCTGGAATCCGCGGAGATGACTTCACAGTCCAGTCGTTTTGCCAACTCCAGCGAAACGCCCGTCTTGCCGACCCCAGTCGGGCCGACGATAACCAGGACCGTTCTACTCACTTTTTCGTGCTTTTTAGAAAACCAAAATACTCGCTGTTCGTGTTCAAAATGAGCGTGGTGTTGGATTTCATGGTCTTCTTGTATGACTCAAGCGTCTGAATGAACGAATAGAATTCAGGGTCGCGGTTGAAGGCATTGGCGTAGATCCTGGTAGCTTCAGCGTCGGCCTTGCCCTGGACTTCCTGTGCGGTCCGGTACGCCTCGGACGTTATGCGTTGAAATTCCTTCTGCCGTTCGCCATCGATTTCTGCCTTGCGGCCCTGCCCTTCGGACCTGAACTTCTCTGCGATGCGCTTGCGCTCCGAAATCATGCGCTCATACACTTTTCGTCGTACTTCCTCGATGTAGTTGATGCGCTTGATACGCACGTCCAGAAGCTCGATACCAAACTCGGGCATCGCCTCGGCTGCCTTGTTCAGAATGAGTTCCGTGATCTGCTGCCGGCCTCTTTTTATGTCGAGTATGGCGCCTGCAACACCCACTCCCCCCTGTTCCTCCAGCGTGGTTTTGAGTTCCCGGCCGGTATTGCGCACGACTTCGATCAGAAGATTCTCTGAGATAAAGTTGCGCGTCTCGCTCTCAATGATGTCGTCGAGGCGGCTTTGCGCGGCCGCCTCATCTCCACGCACTGATTGATAAAATTTGAGCGGATCAACAATGCGCCAGCGACCAAAAGTGTCAACCCAGATGTACTTTTTGTCCGAAGTTGGGATCTGGTTTTCATCCCCGTCCCACTGCAGTATACGCTTTTCAAACGATTTGACGACCTGAATGAAAGGTATCTTAAAATGCAACCCGGCGTCTTTGATGGCTTCGCCAACCGGCCGGCCGAATTGAAAAACAATCACCTGCTCGGTCTCATCTACAACGAAGACAGCGCTGGAGAGCAGGATCAGCGCCAAAATACCTGCTACCACACTAACAATGACTTTCGTGTTCATTTTGCCACCTCCTTTCGCATAAGCTGTAAGAGCGGAATCAGACCTTTCTGCTCCTCGTCCACAATGTAAATAGTGTCCAAATTCGGTAAAATTTCGAGCATCGTTTCCAGATAGATGCGCCGCCGGGTCACATTTTTCGCCTTGGTGTATTCCCGCCAGACAGCAAGAAACCTATCGGCATCGCCTTTGGCGCGGTTCACACGGTTGGTGGCATAGCCTTCAGCCTCACTGATGGTCTGCCCCGCCTGTCCCTTGGCCTGCGGAATGACTTTGTTGTAGGCTTCCAGAGCTTCGTTGATAATGCGTTCCTTCTCTTGCCTGGCCTCGTTTACCTCGTTGAAAGCCGGCTGCACCGGCCCCGGAGGATTGACATCCTGCAAGTTAATCCTGACCACCTTGATCCCCGTATCAAACTCCTTCAGCAGTTCTTGCGTCAACAGCTGGGCCTGGTCTTCAATTTCCTGCCGGTTGAGCACGATGACCTCGTCCACACTGCGATCCCCGACAACCAGACGCATCACAGACTCTGAGACGTCGCGCAAGGTTTCCTCCACATTGCGAACATTGAACAGATACTTGTAGGCATCTTCGATGCGGTACTGGACGATCCACTCAACCACAGCAGAATTGAGATCGCCGGTCAGCATCAGAGATTCGTCAAGAAATCCCTCTGCTGAGTACTGAGTACGCACGCCAGCCTGAAGAGTACGGAATCCGAACTCCGCTTTGTAAATGTTCCTCACCATTATTTTCTTGACTGTTTCGACCCCAAGCGGAATTTTGAAATTCAGACCTGGCTCAGTGGACCTGACGAATTTGCCAAACCGTTGCACGATCCCGACTTCGTTAGCGTCAATGGTAAAAAATGAGGTAAAGATGAGAACCAGCGCCAGAAATCCCAAGACAGCCAGAAAAGCTACGCCCTTATTGATGTCCGGAATCTCCACCAGTTCCCCGCCGATGTTAATGGTTTTTCGTGCCACTTTTTTCCTCCTTCTTATTTAAAAACTTTTCGTTGGTATGAATGATTCATACCAAGTCCCAAAATCCAAAATAATGCAACGCGCCGCAGAATGTTACAGCAGTAGAACAATACGCATTTTGCAGATAACCAGCAAGAGAAAAGGCGGCGAGCCAGTGGTTTCGAGCCCGTCCGCCTTTCAGCCTGAGTGAGGAAACAAGAAGCTACTCAAAGTGCATTATCTACCTTATCTTTTTGGTTTGAAGCCAGTTGATAGCGGGAACTCTCCAGAACCTCTTTGATGTTGAAATAAACCGCATGCCTTGGTCCGAAGTTGAGTTTCTGTGGTTTGTGCGCAGGGGAACTTTTGGGAACGGTCATGATATTTTTCTCCGAATTTGATAGGGCCGGTACAGACCGCCGGGGGATATGAACAGCTTCCTGGCCGCGACGAATAGAATCCCGCTTGCCAGACAGAAATGCAAGAAACTTTTTGCCACCAACGGTCAACGCCACACATGATAATCCCATCTTGATGATGGCACTCAGGCTTTCACCGCTCCACTCGAAAACATCCCGAACAAACGCACCAGCGCAGGAACGGCTGCGGCAAGGGCAGAAAGCACAGCCAGCGTGGTATTGAAAGCCTCCTGCTGTGTAACGAGCACAAACAAGCCAGCGCCGATGAGAATTGTAAAAAGCGGCACTTTTAGCTTGCCCCAACTACTGACACCCACAGTGTATTCCCAAGCTTCAACCTCCTCCTGAATCCGGGGGCTCAGCACGAATCGCTTGAAACTTTCGTTCATCAGCTTAAAGACCCTGCATCGCTTGATCAGACGCCGACGCAACAAACGGCGCACGAGTTCCGGATTCCTGGCATTCACAAAGCCGTAGCGTGCAAGGTGGCTGAGTACCAGCTTTTCCTCTCTGGAGCACGTTGCCCAAATCGCACGGTAATAGCCTGCGGCCCACTCGTGGAACTGAGCCAACAACTCTTCACGGCTCATCTGCGGAAAACTTTCAAGCTCAGAAATTGCAATGGCGATCCCTTTCAGGTGGGACGAGTGATAGCTTTCGTGTTCGAGGAAACGGTACAATTCGTCCTTATTGTCCCTGCCATTTGGAGTCGATCGCCTCGATCGGCGAAGATCTGTGGCGAAATTCTTTTCATCGCCTTTGTCTTCATAATACACTTTCAAAAAGGCGCTGAAGACCATGGCCCAATCATCCATGCCCACGAATTGTCCATCACCGTCAACCGCGCCTTTTTTCTCGTCATCATCGTCCCTAAAGTAAAACAAAGGGTCGATGGTCGAAATCACGACTACAGTCCGTTTGTGCGAGTACAACAGGTTGCGCAAAAGCTGGAACTTGGCATAATTCCACTTACGATCATCGACGCGGTGCTCGAAATGGTCGATGGCCACAACCTTGCCCTCAGGGATGTCCTTGATTTCTTTTTCGCCTGGAAGCATTTCCGGACTAGGGTATAGGGCCAGATCATAAAGCTCATATATCGCCTTCCTCTTGCCGTTTCCGGCCGTGAGAATCTTGCTCTTGCCAGATGCGGGCGGCCCCAGCACCAGAAGGTTTTTTGTAATCTTGCTTAAGAAAACCTCGGCTTGGTACAGATCGGTCGGCTCTTCCAGATCCAGCAGAAAAATTCGGCGGGCAATGAACCTAACAAAAGGGAAAAGAAGCGCGATAACAAATGAAATACATAGCCACCAGAGCCAACTTTGGTGCGGCCTGAAGTCGATGAGCAGGGATGTGATGTGTAGTTCTTTCCCGTGATGGCCGTAATCTGCGTGAGATGCCCCCTGCAGTTCCTCCCCATGATGCATGCCTTCAGTGTGAAAAGTAAGCGTGTCGCCTGAAGCTGCCCAGCACCATGCAAAATCCGCTGCGCCTCCCTGAATCAACTCGCGGGTTTCAACCGAAATCTCGTTACGCAACGGCCGCAGGCTTACCAGCATCCGCTCAAACCAGTAACGGCTGCCATTCCACAGGTCCCCGCATGTATGCTCGTCAGATTCCTCGAAGAAAATCCTGTCGGTCTGCGCGTAGGTGTACACGTCCGAGTAGTTGAATTTGGCAGGTAGGGCAAGTCGCCGTTCCAGAAACGTGTGCTTGTTCTCGACTGCGAGCGCGTCGTAGGCATTACGCACGCGCCTGGCACGTTCCTGTAAGTCCCGGTAAAAACTGAGTTGGCGGTGCTTAACGGTCAGTTGGACTTCCTCATCGAACGCAAACTTGTGAAAAACCACCGCTGGTACGATTCCCACCATCAGCATAAGCACCACCGTCACCAGAACGTAAGCCTGGCGGTAGCTAATAAATCCAAGCCTCTCGAAAATGCCCCTGGTCCTGGCAGTGAAGAATGTCGCAAAAATCGCTGCCAACGCAACCAAAAGCAACAGGAACCGCAAAAAGGACGAAAAGAACTCCTCCCCCG
>SMXE01000174.1 GCA_004357015.1 Caldithrix sp. | reverse complement strand
GTTCTTGCTCAAAAACGGCGTCATCAATATCGCCTTTTATCCGCGCTTCGGCGAGCTCTTGCAGGGAGGCCTTCTCATTTTCAAGCACCTCCTTGCCGTATTCCTTAATCTCACCGATATGCGCCTTGAGAATACCTTGAATTGCCCCGCTCATATCTTTCAGGACAACGTTGATATCAAAACTCATTTTATTCTCTCCTTAAATTAAGCACTCGTCCTCAAGTTCTTATTGCGTTGCAGCAGCCTTGGCCCGCTCCCCACGCGCCATGGCGACAAAGATTCTGCGGAACTGCTCCCGGTGTCGCTTGGCGATAAAATCGCCCACTGAATCATTTGTCTTGTGGTCGGTCATATCCTGCTGCCACAATTCCTGTGCGATCTCCGTCTGCCGGGCGGATTCTTTGTTTAACGGCCGAATTTCGTTCTTGAGACGCAATCCGTAAAGATCGCCCTCGATATTGATGTACCCGGCTTTGAATTTCTCATACTTTCGTTCACCTTCAGGCGTCTCCAATATCTGCGCATAGAACATGTCCACCGCCTTTGAGACCTTGACGATCTCTTCCATGACGCTGGGATCGTAGTCGGCAACATATTTGACTGTGCAAGCGGAAGTCGCCAGGCCGAGCAAAAAAAGGGACAACACGACGTTTGCCAGTGGCAAACAAATACGCTCTGTTTTCATCCGTCTCTCTCCTAATAAAGAATAATTCGACTTAATAATTGTAGGATAGCAGAAGACAAGCCTTGAGCCATGTACGCTGCAAACAACTCGAACCGGTTGTGTGATTCTTTTCAGAGGGTTGAAATAGCAAGGGAAAATGATAGTGTCAGCAAGCGTAAGTCATCCTTGCAACAGACAGTGATCCGGCTTACAAAAATAACGTATGTAATGAAACTATAACTTGCAACAGAAAAGTCGTTCCGGGCTTGACTATGAACAATCAAATTGTTAATAAGAATTGTCGGAAGATATTCCTAATCGGAAGGTTTAACCCCTCGAAATCAATAGTTGTCCATGGACAAACCCACAGCATTGAGGAGAAGGCAGCATGGCCAACCATTGCTACACATTAAGGGTGTACGATTCCACAGCACTGGTGTGCGCAATAATCCTCAGTCTTGCGCCGGCCATAAACGCCGGGGACGGCAACGCCAGCTTCCAGCCATTCGGCACCGTCGAAATAACACCCGCTTTTCAGATCGACGGGCAGGGACTGAACATAGATTCCATCGATTTCTGGGATGCGCCGGACAGCTCAAACACGCTCATGTTCGTGACGGCCAAAGGCAACTCACGGGTCGAGGTGTGGCAGTTTCCATTCGTCGATAACGAACTGTCGCCAATTGTCCATCGGACGTTTGGCACGAGCCGGGTCAATGGTGTGGTGGTGGATCAGGAATCGAATCTCCTCTATATCTCCGTTGGCAAACCGGCGAGCACCGTGAGCGTTTTTTCTATTCCCGACCTGAAGTTCGTGATGAATTTTAATAAAGACGGCGCCAATTTTCAAGGTGAGCCGAATCTTACTTTGCTTAAACTGAGCAATGGAGATAAGCGAATTTATGTCTCCGCAGACGACATTGTCTTTATTCATGACGCAGTCACCGGTGCATTCCTTAACGAATTCACGCCAACCAAGGGACTGGAAACGATGGCGGCAGATGATTTTTACCAGCGTCTCTACATTCCTGATGAGAACGGTCATACCGGCGTTTACGTGTACAACCCTGACGGCACACCGCATGAGCAGAACGGCAGCAACGTCTTTGGCGGCGACAACATTTTTCAGTCGGACGCGGAAGGTATCATCGTTTGCCGCTGTCCCGATCATGGCCAGGACAGCGGGCGTGGCCTGATTGTGATCTCAGACCAACGCAAGCAGCAGAACGAATACGAGTTCTTCGATCGCCAGTCGTGGCAACATCTGGGGACGCTCAAAATCACAGGCGTTTCTAACACCGATGGCGTTGGCTCGATTCAGGCTGCCCTGCCCGGTTTCCCCCTCGGCCTGTTCGCGGCCATAAACGACGACGGCACGACTGTGGGCCTCGGCTGGGATGTTGTTTTTGCTGCCACCGGTTTGGCCTGTCCCACAGATACGGCTGAAGTCTGCGTCAACGACGGCGACATGAATGGCGCCGGCAGGCTGACGCCAGGCGCCGCCCTCGGCGTTTTCCCTGAACAGCAGTTTGCTGCCGGTGGATTGCGACCTCACCGGATTCGATTGTGAAGTCGCGGCTGCAAGAAATGAATTGTGATGGCGCTGGCACTGCTGCCGGAACCGTGCAAAACGCAGGAGGCTTTCTCGTTTGAGATTTCTATCGACCGCAAAGAGTCCTTGCAAGTGGTCGGAAAAATCTGTTCTTTAGCCTCTCAAGTCCACGTAGAAAGAGTAACACGCATTGCATGCGTGGCAGGCTTGAAGCCGGGTTACTTGCACAAGTTCACCTTAGAATTCAACAGATTCTGTCTTCTCTAACTTACAAACTTCATAATTTCAAAAATGAAAACCGCCGAAAAGATCAAACAACGACTACGATGCGGTGCAATGCTCCTTCTGTTTTTGGTGTCGCGCGGCTTCGGGCAACTCGGACTGAGTCCGCCGGACAGCGTCATTCTGGATCCGAACATGGGTCAAACCGTCACGATCCCGCTCAATCTCTCAAATCCGGATTCGGACAGCATTAAAGCCTTCGGGCTCACATTGCACTATCCTTCAAATCTTTTGCAGTTTGACCACTGTGATGCGGCCGGCACTCTCACCGCAGGCTGGACAGTGGTTGCCTGCCAGGAATCAGAATCGAGGGTGGTCACCGTGGGCGGTTTTCACACCACCGCCATCGCGCAATCAGGCGTCCTGTTGAATGCCGTCTTCGAGGTCGTCGGTGAAACGGGCGAGGGGCTGATACAACTCAGCGATTTCAAAGACCACCTGGAAACTGCGACTACCTCGGATGGAATTGTCCAGGTCCGGGATTCCATAACCGTGGGAGTCGAAACAACAGTCTCACCTCCCGCTGAATTCCAATTGTATCAAAACTATCCAAACCCGTTCAACCCGGAAACACGCATCCGGTTTGATGTTCCTTCGTCGCCAAACGGCGCCATCTCAGTTCGACTCACTATTTTCAGTATTACCGGCCAGCTCGTTCGTGTGCTGGTCGATGAACGGCGCACCGGCGGACCGCACGCGGTCGTGTGGAACGGACGAAATGATGTTGGCAAAAGCATGCCGTCAGGCCTGTACCTCTACAAGCTCTCCGCCGGGAGCTACAGCACCATCCAGAGAATGCTGCTCCTCAAGTAGCCTGCATTACCCGCAGCAAGCGCCCGGCAATTCAAGTAAATTTTCCTGAATTCCTTTTATGCAGGGGGCCGTCTCAGCAGGTAAATTTAGATTATCTCACCTAACGAGGGAGAAACATCATGCGTGGCTCAGCCTGCCTCAGGATACTCGGCTCAGTTTTACTCTTCCTGCTCCCAGCCACAACACCTCTTTTTTCCCAGACCATCGTCATCAACGAATTCCTGGCATCAAACAGCAACACAAATTTTGACGAGGATGGCGATTCTTCGGACTGGATCGAATTGTTTCATACCGGGGGAGCATCTGTTAACCTAAGCAGTTACACCGTCACCGACAGCGAAATCGACCCGGGCCAGTGGACCCTGCCTTCAGTCACCATGCAGGCGGGAGACTACCTGCTGATCTGGGCGTCGGGCAAAGACAGAACCAGCGGCGAACTTCACGCGAACTTCAAACTCTCCGCTAACGGCGAATTTGTCGGACTTTACGATCCTAACGGTGACCTGGTGGACGGCTTCGACTTCGGCACGCAGGCGCCCGACATCGCCATGGCGCGCATTCCCAACGGCATCGGCGGCTTTCAAATCACGGCTCAACCGACACCCGAAGCAGAGAATGCAGGCCAACCTCTGCCGACAGGCGCGCTGACTTTTTCTCCAGCCAGCACGTTTTTTAGTGGTTCGATGAGCCTCACACTGTCGAGCAGCGTTGGCGGCACTATTCGCTACACCACGAACGGCTCTGCGGTCAAGTCTTCCAGCACTAAATACTCCTCGCCCATCAATGTAACTTCAACCAAAGTCATACGGGCGCGGGTATTTGACGGCAGCACCCCCAAAAGCGAAGATGTCAGTCACATTTACATCGAAGATTATGCCGGCCATCTCGCCGTTCTCTCCCTGGCCACCGATGAAAACAACCTCTATGGCAGTTCCGGAATTTTCGACAATGCCAAGAAGCGAGGCGACAGCTGGGAGCGTCCGGTTTCGGTGAATCTGTTAGAGCTCGACGGATCAGGGTTTCAAATCAATTCCGGCTTGCGCATTCACGGCCAGCACTCGCGCACCTATCCAAAAAAATCCATGCGCCTCTATTTTCGCGGCGATTACGGCGCAACAAAATTACGCTACAAAGTCTTCGACTCGAAGAAGCTCAATGAATTTGACCGGCTGGTGGTTCACTCCGGCGGCTCTTTTGACCAGTATCTTGAGAACCCGAAATGGACACTGTTACGCGATCCGCTTAACGCGCGGTTGCTGGCGGAGCAAGGAGGCAACATTTCCGTTGCGCGTCCGGTCATTCTTTACATCAACGGCGACCTGTGGGGAATCTACCATTTGCGCGAACGGCTAGACGACAATTACATCAGAGACAATTTTGACATCGCCGACGCCGATCTGCTGGAGTGGAACCACAATGAAACCCCCAACATCAAAGAAGGCGATCTGAACGAGTGGAACGACACCTGGGCATTTTTGAAAAATAACAGCTTTAAGAGCGACTCCAAGTATCAGCAGGCCAAGTCCATGATCAACATGGACAACATCATCGACTATAATATCATCAACATCTACGGCGGCCACAAAGACTGGCCACACAACAACGTCTTCTTCTTCCGTGAACGCGTGAACGACGCCCGTTGGGAGTGGATTCTATGGGATTCGGAAAGCACCTACAAGAATCCCAGCATAAAGTCTCTGGAATGGGCAACGAGAGACGTTGTGCGCACGGACATCTCTTCCGGCGATAGCGAAAGCCAGCTCTTCGGCACCATACTGCTCAGGAGGCTGATGGAAAACGATGACTTCAAAAAAGCGTTCATCAACCGGTTTGCAGACTTCCTGAACACAACACTGCACCAGGATCACGTCAGAGAAGTGTTTGACGAGATGGCGGCAGAGATTGAACCGGATATTCCGCTGGAAGCGAACCGCTGGGGTGTGCCGACTTCACAGTGGGCCGCCGGTCTACAGCAAGTGCGAGACTTTATCGCGGCCCGGACAAACATCGAGTGGAACCGACTCAATTCCTTCTTCGGGTTAAGTGGTACCGCAGACCTGACCGTCGACGTCAATGACGCAGCCGGCGGCAAGCTTCGCGTGAACCGCCTCAAGCTGAAAAACTTTCCCTGGACCGGCGAGTACTTCAAAAACTGTCCTGTGCCGCTGGAGGCGCTGCCAGAACCCGGCTACATCTTCAAACAATGGTCAGGCGCTTCTTCTTCGAGCAATGCGGAGATTGAGATTAGCCTGAGCGGCAACATGAGCGTCACCGCGCTCTTTGAACAGGAAGATCCGCCGGCAAACTGCCAGCACGATGGCGATATCGACGACGACGGCCAGCTCACGCCGGGCGATGCCCTCTGCGCCATGAATATTTTTCTCAACGGCCAGTCAGTGGCGCCCGATTGCGACGAGCCAAACTTCGAATGCGAAGTCATCGCAGCCGACGTCAACTGCAACGATGAGGTCACACCCGGCGATGCGCTTGCCATTTTCCTGCGCTTTCTGGGCAACGAGTCGCCGTCAGATTGCTTCAACCAGGGTGCGGTCACGCCGCAAAGCCAGCAGGTCGAGCCATATCAACTCGACCTCGGACCGGGCCTCATTTCCGCCCTCGATGACGCGGCGCTGTTGCGGATTCCGCTGGCCCTGAACCGGGCGGATGGTTTGGATGCGTTTGGTCTGACTCTGGCCTACCCGGCAGACGAAATCGAATTCATCAAAGTGGAGAAAAGCGCAGCGACGGCGGAGTGGATGCGGCTGGATGCGCGGACAACGAAAACAGGTGAGCTTGTGCTCGGCGGTTTTACAAACAAAGCGCTCTTTTCCAACTCGCCGACCGACCTGATCTATCTGCATTTCAGGATCAAAGGTAGGCAACGCCCTGACCTGCGATTTGAAATATCAGGACTCACGGACGACATTTCAAATGCGACGGCGGCAACAACCACAATCTCGCCGGCGGCAGCTTCTTCGCAGCCGTTCAGCTTCGAGTTGCAGCAGAACTACCCC
>SMXE01000173.1 GCA_004357015.1 Caldithrix sp. | reverse complement strand
TTAACCAATTTTTGCATGGCGCAACCACGGCACAGCAGGCGCCAGCTCTTTACTATTATATAATCGGGCTTCTCATTGCCGCATTGGTGGGCATGGTTATTATTGGCGGCATTAAGAAAATTGGTCGTGTGTCCGAAAAGCTTGTTCCGGCAATGATCTTCTTTTACATGTTTTTCGCCCTCTGGATCATCATTGTCAATTTCTCTCACATTCCAGCAGCGTTTGCCATCATTTTCAAATCTGCCTTTGGCTTACAGCCGCTAGTCGGCGCATCTGTCGGGTTGGCCATTCAAAATGGCGTAAGCCGGGGACTATTATCCAACGAGGCCGGGCTCGGTTCGGCGGCCATCGCCCAGGGTGCATCCAGCTCCGATGAACCGACACAGAACGGTCTGATCGCTATGACCGGTGTTTTTATCGACAGCATTCTGGTCAATACCATGACGACTTTGACCATCGTTTTAACCGGCGCCTATGTGTACACGCAGGCATGGCGAGGCGCCGCATCCGATAACCTGATAAGCGTTCTACTGACGCAAAGGGCATTCGAAACGGTCTTTCCTTATCAAATTGGCGGTGCAAGTTTCGGCGGCGCCATTATCGCGTTTTCATCGTTTCTGTTCGGATACACCACATTGCTCGGCTGGTCATATTACGGTGAAAAATGCATCGAGTACCTTGGCGGCGACAAAGCCATCATGCCATTCCGCTACACGTTCATCGTATTCCTGTTTGTGGGTGCCGTTCTCACACCCATCGCGGGACAGAGCTTCGACTATCTGAAAATCGTCTGGGACCTCGGCAACATCGGCAACGCCCTGATGGCGATACCGAATTTGGTTGGGTTGCTGTTCCTGGCGGGGATGGTGGCGAAGGTCACAAAAGAAAAGCTCGGTTAGCCCAATCTGCTCGATTTCGTTTTCAAATGGAATGAAGCCCGTCAGAGTACACAGTGACTTTGACGGGCTTTTCGTGAGGCTCAGATGACCATTATTTTTCTTGTAACTTATGCCGACAATGCATATATATAACGATTATGGTTGACCCGAAAACATTCTACCGTGACTTCGATGACCTGCTGAAACGAATCACCCACGACGAGACTGGTGAAGGCTTCGTTTGTTCTATTCTGGAGGCCGTGCAGGACAGTTTTGGCGAATCGCTGCGCATCGTCAGCATGCGGCTTTACGAGGAACGGGGTGGCGAGTTTGTTCTGATCAACAAATTCAGTCAGAACGGTCGCGTGTTGGCTAAGCGCCTGCCGCGAGAATCTGAAGCGGTTCAGCTTGTGTTGAAGAACGGCAGTTACATTTTTTCCGAACCGCAAGTCAGTATTGATGTCGGTGTTAGTGACCAGGGGGAGTACGCCATTCCGGCAGCCATCCTCATTCGCAGTCCGGAACAAAGGTGGATTGCGGTCTTTGAGCTGGGCGCCGGCTGGGGGCGTGAAGAGGTGACCTTTTCTCTCAACGCTATTCGGACTGCGCTCAATTTCCGGCTTTTTTCCGAAGCGATCAAAACCGAGCTTGAACAGGCCGCACAAATTCAGCGAAGTCTGCTGCCCGGCCAGGTGCCAAAGGTCCGCGGGTACGAAATGGCTGTGAGGTACCAGCCAACCGAGATAGTCGGCGGTGATTTGTACGACTTTTTTGAAATGGGAGATGAGATGTTCGGCGTTTGCATCGGTGACGCCAGCGGCCACGGTCTACCGGCGGCGCTGCTGGTGCGCGACTCCGTCATCGGCCTGCGCATGGGCATCGAGCGTCATTTGAAAATGGTGCACAGCCTGCAGAAGCTCAACGCCGTGCTTTGCCGCAGTAATTACTCGTCCCGTTTTGTCTCGCTGTTCTACTGCGAAATCGAGCGCGACGGGCACCTGATTTATGCGAACGCCGGCCATCCCGCACCCTTTGTGGTCAAGGGTAACGAGGTGCAGGATCTCAATGCCACGGGTCTCCTGCTCGGCGCTATCCCGGAAATCAAGTTGCACCGTTCCTTTGCAAATATCACCCCCGGCGCTGTGGTGGTTTTGTACAGCGACGGTATGTTTGAGAGAGAAAACGAAAAGGAAGAGGCATTTACAATCCAGAGGATGAAGGATCTGGTCATTGCCAATCAGGAAAAAAGCGCAAAAGAGATTTTGGACGTCGTTTTTGATACTGTCGAGAAATTTGGCAACAGCGACAAGTGGGAAGACGATAGCACGCTCTTGATCATCAAGAGATTGGCTGAGTGAGATCTACACCTTATTGAGAACACGTCGCTGAAACCAATGTTTCGGCCACTTGAAAGCAGATCTGACTGATCTGGCCACTTCTCTTGTTATTGAAGAAGACCCTATCCGCATCACCCCTCTCCCTTGATATCCTGTACATATCCGCTACCCTCATCTCAGTTTTGTCAAGCTTTGTCGATATTTAAAATGTGAAGAATCGACGCAACTTTTATCGTGTGCTGCAGGTGCAGCCGGATGCGCCCGTGGCAGTTATCCGGGCGAGCTACAAGACGCTTATGCTCGAGCTTAAGCAGCACCCCGACCTCGGCGGCGATCTTTGGAACGCGCAGGTGCTGAATGAAGCGTACGCCCTTCTGAGCAACTCAGAAAAACGCCGCGAGTACGACCGCAAGCTATTTGAGCAGTACACGAAAAAACCATTTCCAGATCCATTTTCCGGCCAGTCGCCTCTGATTAGCATCTTCTGCCCTTTCTGCAAACGCCCGATGGCGCGACAGCCGAACCCTGATGATTCCTGCCCCTCCTGTCGCAGTCCGCTGCAAACATTTGTGCAGGACCCAGTGCAAGCCTGCCGCCGCATCATCCCGAGAATCAAGAGATCCGGCAAGTTTCGTTACTATACAACGTGGCCGCAAAAGGGGCGAGAAGCCGAGTTGGTCGACCTCTCCCGCGAGGGAATGCGCTTCAAGTGTGAGGAAAAACTGCGCGTAGGCATGCTTGTCAAAATCAGCAGCAGCTACCTGAAGGGTGTGGCCAAGATCAAGAACGTCCACAAAATATACTTCCAGAACCGCACCGTCTATTCCGTAGGCGCCGAGTTTGTTTCAGTAACATTCAAAGAGCCAAAGGGCGGGTTCTATTCAGCGACCGCATAGTTCCCGCATCAAAAATATGGCTGAAACAATTATCAGAGTCCTATCGTATATAGACTTTGATATTCCTGTTGTAGCTTGTTAAGAATTTGCCGCCAGCGACAACTCTTCCCGAATCATTTAGATGTTAACCTTTCGTGATGCCATTTGTCACTCACTTACGGAGCTTGGTATAAAATGACGACTCTGACATTCCGTTATGCACGCAATTTTCTTTTGGTTGCCCTTTTTTTGACAGCGACTCGGGCTATTAGCGGTTCTGAATCGGATGGAAAAAAATCCCTTGGGCAAATTCGCTTCACTACCGGCCATGAAGACTATCAGGCCGAGGGTGAATTCAAAGAGTGGCGTTTTACGCGGGTGGATATTCCCGGCGGCGACCTTGAAAAAGGCACTGTGGAAATTGAGATCAACCTTGCGTCGGTGAGTGAGAAGAGCCCCAAACTGGCGCAACATTTGCGCGAACCCGACTTCTTTTTCGTGGAGAAATTCCCGAAGGCAACCTTAGTCATTTCGGATGTAAAAAAGCGCAAAGATGGTTCCTTCCAGGCCGTTGCTCTTCTGGATTTTCACGGCCTGCACAAGCAAATGCCGCTGGAATTTGAAGTGACTTCGGATAAACCCTTAAAAATTACCGGCTGGGCGCTTCTGAGTCGCGGCGCTTTCAACGTCGGCGCGCCATATCAGAAGGGCAAACGGCGCTCGATCCTGGATGAAGTGCGGATTACGTTTTCAATCACTTTGCCAGAAGCGTTGGAGTCGGAGTAGGGCAACTTTGAACAGTCGCAAGTTCAACCGCATACTGCGTTTCGCGCCTCCGTCGGGGCGTCTTCTCTTCCTTGTTCTGACTTTTGTTTTGTTCTCCGGGTTGAAGGGTGCAAGTGAAGGCGAACTGGTCGTGTTCACGCAACCGGGCGTCTCTCGGATCGAAAAGAATTTTTCGGAAAGGCATCTGCCGGCGATTCAGTCCCTCGCCGCGAAGTTAGGCCTGGATTTAAAAGTTATGAACGTCAAGAACGGCGCGCCCGAAGACATAACTGTTACGCCCCTCGTCGTATTTCAGAATTATCGCGGCAGATCCGTTTTTCAGGGTCGCTACGCCAGTGTTGACAAGCTGCACAACTTCATTCGAATCGCTCAATCCATTCCGCTGAGCAGTCAGACTTACAGCAAGAAACATGTGGCTATCTGGCGTCACGGCAGAGCTGTGGTTGTGGCGCCCATCAAGATCACAGAGCTGGCTGGCAGCAAGCAGGATGACTACTCACAAGATGAATTTGTCAAGATGGCCAGGGTCGCGATCATGTCGGGATTTTCGAAATTCATGCCGGAAGAAACAGTCGAAATCGGCAGGACTGACCGTTTGTTTTACATGGACTTCTATCCTCACCGGGACGAAGACGGCGGCTTTCAGGTCTCCCTTTCCCTGTTTTCGCAATTTAACTGCGTGCAGCCTGTTTTCAAGCAATTTCAGACGCCGGTTTCGGGCCGGTGGTCTGACTTTGAAAGCACGTTTGCAGCAGCCGGTGGTCTTCTGGAAGCAGAAGTTTTTCGCCAAATCGAAACGTCCGACATCGGGGATGGCTTCACTGTGGTGGACTTATCCGTGCCTGTCGCCGGTTGGGAGACGCTTGGACTGACTTTGCCGCAGCGGCAGGAGGACAAGAATCACACAGTCCCTCCGGATCTCACCTTACCGACAAGGTGGATTGTGGCCAAAACAAACCAGAACGGTTCGCCACGGTTGCATTTTCGCTTTCCGCCGCCGCTGGATTCTTATGCCGGAGAAGCGACGAAGTTGGCGGGCGAGTTGGTGCTGTCCGGACCGAACTCGCTTGCAGGCGCCACTGGCTGGATTGAAGTAAAGGCGGGTTCGGTCACCTTGGGAGACGAAACGCTCGATCAGGCTGTCTATTCGAAAATGCTGCAAGCGCATGAGCACCCGCTTGCCCGCTTCAACCTGGAGCGCGTTGAAGTTGAAGATGGGTCGTTGCAGTTTGGGCGGTTGACGCGCTTCAACGCCTATGGCGTTTTTGAGTTGAAGGGTGTTGCCATTCCGCTGGCAGTGCGGGCGCAGGCTGAGCCATTCCTCGATGCGAATGGGCCGGCGATGCGGGTTGTCGCTGCTTTCAGTGTCCGGCTGATGGAGAAATTTAATATTTTGGGGCCGGATGGTCCCGAGCCCCAAAACGATACGCTGGACTTTTATGTCGATCTGCTTTTTCGGCCGGCCGAATGAGGAAGCCGAGACAGCGTCATCGTAACATAGCAAAAGTACGCAACGTGAAATTTAGTGGCATTTTGCAACTTGAGTGCCTAAATTGATAAATTCTATTGTTCAAGAACGATTTACGATCAGCATGGATCAGTTTACTTTCGTCGAACGAACAGGGTCGCGCAACTTGAGTATTGCGGCGGTTTGACATCTTTTTACATATCAAAATAATCTGAGAGGGAGATAGGATGGCAAACAGGAGGATACAGTCAATCGGCATTCTGGCGTTTCTGATTTTATTCGGTCTCCATTCGGCAGATGCCTCGGACTGGCCAGGTTGGCGCGGTCCGCACCAGAACGGCGTCTCTGATGAAACCGGCCTGGTTTCCAGTTGGACTTTGGACGGGGAGAATCAGATTTGGCTGGCCGATTTCGTCGGTCGCTCTACGCCGATCATTTTGAACGGTCGGGTCTATGTGCTTGGCCGCACCGGCGAAGGCAAGAGCATGCAGCGTGTGGTCGCATGTTATGATGCTGAAGATGGTAAGTTGCTATGGCAGGAGAAGAACAACGTTTTCCAGACCACGGTGCCGTTCAGCCGCGTCGGTTGGTCCAGCCTGGCCGGCGATCCGGACACCGGCAACATTTACATGTTCGGTGTTGACGGCCTGTTTATCTGCTACGATAAAGATGGCAACCGACTGTGGGAGCACTCCTTTACGGAAGAATACAACCGCTTTTCGGGTTACGGCGGCCGCACTTGCACACCGGTCATAGATGAAGACCTGGTGATCGTCAACGGCGCCAACAACTCTTGGGGTAACATGTTGATCATGAAGCACCGCTTTTTTGCCTATGACAAGCGCACCGGTGAACTCGTCTGGGTTTCTACCATTCCGGAAGGAAACAAAAATACCAACTACTCCGTGCCGGTGATTGCCGTCGTCGACGGTCAGCGGCTTTTGATCACGGGCTCGGGCACGGGTTGGGTCTATGCTATGAAAGCGCGCACCGGCGAACATGTCTGGAAATTTCATCTGACCAAGGGTGCTGTTCAGGCTTCTGTGGTGGTGGACGGAGACAAAGTTTATGCCTGCCACGGCAGAGAGAATTTAGACAACGCAAGCATCGGCCGCGTCGTCTGTATCGATGCCAAAGGCAACGGTGACATCACGGCTACCAACGAAGTCTGGCGCCACGATGCGCTGGAAGTCGGCTACGCTTCACCCGTTATTCACAATGACCGGTTGTACGTCGTCACCAACGTGGGCGATTTGTACGCGCTCGATGTAGCGACGGGCGAAACCCGCTGGACTTTCGACCTGGGCAAAGTCGGCAAAGGCTCGCCGGTCTGGGCCGACGGCAAGATTTACGCCACCGAAGTCAACGGCAGTTTTCACATTATTCAGCCGGGTGAGACCGGAGCAAAGTCTCTGGACAGCAAACAGATTCGGTTTAATAAGCGTCGCTTTGCTGAAATTTACGGCTCGCCGGCAGTCGCTTACGGCCGCGTATATTTTACAAGTGAAGTCGGATTGTTCTGTCTGGGAAACCCCGGCGTTGAGTTTAAAGCCTCGCCTCCCCGGATGATGACGCTGCCGGAAGCGGCGCCCGCGAAAGATGCGGCTGTGGCGCACATTCAGATCATTCCCGCCGAGATCTGGGCATGGGAAGGTGACGAGCTGGACTTCAGAGTGCGGGCCTTCGACAGCATGGGCCGAAGGCTCGACGATGTGAAGCCGGAGTTTGGCCTGAACGGTCTCATGGGGAAAATCGAGGACAACGGAAGAATCATCCCGGAAAAAAGCGCGGGCAACCAGGCGGGTTACGTGGTCGCCAGGCTGGGTGAGTTGGAGTCCCGGGCGCGCGTGCAGGTGGCAGCCAACCTGCCGTGGGATATTGATCTTGAGGACGAAAAGTTCACGCTGGACAAGAATCCGCCGTTGTGGCCAGGGACGTGGAAGTTCTTCGTAAAAGAACTCGATGGCAGCAAGGTGCTGATGAAACCTCGTTCCAAAAAAAATCTGCACCGCCATAATTTGATTCTCGGCCCGCCAGACATGACCGGCTACACGATTCAGGCAGACATGAAGGGCACGAAAGTGAAGCGGCGCAGTCCGGACATGGGCCTCATCGCCAATCGCTACTACCTGGATTTCATGACCAAACTGAAGCGGCTCCAAATTCGCACCTGGCCGGCGGAGCTGGATCGGTTAAAGGCAGAGATTCCGTTCCAATGGAATCCGGACCTCTGGTATACCATGAAACTCAGAGTCGATATCGAAGGCGGCAAAGCACTGGTCAGGGGCAAAGTTTGGCCGCGGGAGGAGCAGGAACCGGAAGCGTGGACCCTCACGGTGGAAGATCCGCACCCGAATACGCACGGCAGCCCTGCTTTGTATGGCGATGCCCAAACAACCATTTATTTTGATAATGTGAAAATCACGAGGAGCAAGTAGATGAAACCGATCAAGTTTGTGCTCAGAAAAGGGATTTCAGTTCTGCACGGTGTTGTTGCGCTGGGCGTCCTGTTCACGATTGGTTTCTACGCGGCTGTCGAAACCGCCATGTGGGGCAGCTCGCCAGCCCGCAACATGGTTTCCGATGAAACCGGTCTGCCCGGCGATTGGGATATTGAAAATGGCAAGAACATAAAGTGGACTGCGCAACTCGGGTCACAAACCTACGGCAATCCGGCCGTCATTGGCGGGAAGGTCTTCATTGGCACCAACAACCAGTCGTTGAAGAATCCGAAGCTTAAAGGTGACCGCGGCAACATTCTGGTTTTCCGGGTGTCGGACGGCGAATTCCTCTGGCAGGCTGCACACCCAAAACTCGCTGCCGGGCGGGTGAACGACTGGCCGCAGCAGGGCATTTGTTCCGGGCCGTTTGTGGAGGGCGATCGCGTCTACTACATTTCCAACCGCGCTGAAGTCATTTGCGCGGACGCCGAAGGCTACTACGATGGCGAAAACGACGGGCCTTACACGGAAGAGAAAAACACTTCGAAGACCGATGAGGACATCATCTGGCGTTTTGACATGATCGACGAACTGGATGTTTTCCCCCACAACCTCGCAACTTGTTCTCCCCTGGTCGTGGGAGATCTCCTTTTTACTGTGACCGCCAACGGCGTGGATGAGACGCACATTAACGTCCCGTCTCCTGAGGCACCGAGTTTTATCGCGCTCAACAAAAACACCGGCGAGCTGGTCTGGAAAGATGCTTCGCCCGGCGAAAATATCTTGCACGGCCAGTGGTCGAATCCCTCCTACGATGTGATTGCCGGTACACCGCAGGTGATTTTTCCAGGCGGCGACGGTTGGGTGTATGCGTTCGTTCCTGAAACCGGCGAGCTTCTGTGGAAATACGATTGCAACCCGAAAGACGCAGTCTGGGAGCTTGGCGGCGCCGGTACACGCAACAACATTATTTCAACACCCGTAGTTTGGAATAATAAGGTGTACATTGGCGTCGGACAGGATCCTGAGCACGGCGAGAGCACCGGCCACTGGTACGCCATCGACGCCACCAAACGCGGCGACATCACCGAAACCGGTAAGATCTGGCATCGCGGCGATGAACAATTTAACCGCACGCTTTCCACGGCTGCCATTCACGACGGGTTACTATACATCGCAGACCTGAGCGGCTTTGTCTACTGCTGGGATGCGAATAGCGGCGAGCAGTACTGGGTTTACGATGCCTTTGCGGCCATCTGGGGTTCCCCCTACTACGCTGATGGCAAAGTCTACATTGGCGATGAGGACGGCGACATCGCAATCCTGAAGGCCGGTAAAAAACTTGAAGTTCTGGCAGAGATCAATATGGATAACGCCGTCTACACAACCCCGGTGGCAAAGGACGGTGTACTGTATGTCACCAACCGGTCTAAGTTGTATGCGATTGCTTTGGCGGAGTGAAAGTCTGGATTGGAGTAATAGTTTTTTGGATTGGTGGAACCGAATGACAGGCTCTTACAATGACTGAATATACGAAACGTCGCAATAAGAACAGGGGGTATATGAAGCTTGACGTTTGGCAGAAGGCTGTTGACCTCTTCAATCTTATTTGGAGAACAGTTTACAAGGACAACAAAGTCGACTTCAAGCTTCGCAGTCAAATTGCTGATTCGGCGCAATCTATTTCGTGCAACATTGCCGAGGGCTACAGCAGACGTTCCATAAATGAGTATCTTCAATTCTTTTACATAGCTTTGGCATCGCTTTCAGAGACTTTGACCAGAGCGATCGGATTGCACGAATCCGGTCAAATCACGCAACGGGAATTTGACTACGTTGATTCGCTTCACTATGAAATCGAAAACAAGTTATTGAGATTGGTTTGAGAGTCTTCAGAGAAAACGGGACGCTGGAACATGGTCGGACAGAATCTCCGACGATGGTGAGCCTTACCACATCGATGACGACCATTAATCCACCAATCCATTAATCCATCGTATGAGTTCACATGCATATTGCCTCAGCAAGTAAATTGACCGCAAGCATAAAGTCCGCGCGGGAGCAGCTCGACACTCATGTTCGCGAAATCATTGAGTGGCACTTTGATCCGGAGACCGGCTGCCAGTTTTGGTTGGATTTTGCAAAGGAGCTGGACTTCGACCCACGCAAAGAGATCGGTGGTTATGACGACCTGAAGATTCTCGGCCATTTTGAAGACCACTGGCTGCGCGGCGGCCCGGTGAGGAAATGGGTGCCGAAGGCCTTCGCCAATGAGCCCGTCTACGTGTTTGAGACCGGCGGCTCAACCGGGGTGCCCAAAACGCGCATCAACATCAAAGACTTTCAGACAGATTACGAGCTTTTTAGCGCTACCCTGTCGGATGAAGGTTTTCCGAAAAGGGCCGATTGGCTGATGCTGGGTCCCACTGGTCCGCGGCGCCTGCGCCTGGCCATCGAACATCTTGCCCAGTTCAGAGGCGGTATCAGTTTTTTCGTAGACCTCGATCCGCGCTGGGTGAACAAGCTCATCAAGCGCGGCGCACACCAGGAACTTGAGCTTTACAAAGAACACGTGGTGGGCCAGGCTTTGAATGTTCTGCGTGCGCACGACAATGTTCAATGTCTCTTCACCACGCCCAAGCTGCTTGAGGCCCTGTGCGAGAAGATCAACCTCGCCAAAGCCGGCATAAAGGGCATCTTCTGTGGCGGTACCGAAATGAACGCCCAGTTCCATCGCTTTGCGCGCGAGGAACTCGTGCCGGGCATCGATTTCGTGCCCACTTACGGGAATACGCTCATGGGTTTGGCTGTAAATAAACCGTTCGATCCTGCGGACAATTACGCTATAATTTACTATCCTCCCTCACCCAGGGCCGTGTTTGAAATTGTTAATCCGGAAAATCCTGAAGAAACAGTCGACTACGGACAGACCGGACGCGTTGTGTTGACCACGTTGACAAAAGAATTCTTCATGCCGCGCTTTCTTGAACGCGATGAAGGCGAACGCGCTGAGCCGATTGTGCCATACCCTTGGGATGGCGTGATGAATCTTCGGCTGTTGTCTTCGTTACAAGAATCCGTCGTTGTTGGGGTTTATTGATGCTGCACATTCCTCTGCTGCGCGCGGGAAAACCTTATAAAAGCCTGAGCACGGTTCAAGTCAAAGACTTTCGCACCGGCGAACCTGTGGCCGAGCTTAGCCAGGCCAATAGCGGCTTGATTCGCAAGGATTTTCATCAGTCCGCTGCAAACAAAGCCGCACTGGACGCCCTGCCGGTGCACGAATTGCTGACCATGTGCAAGAACGCGGCAGCATTGTTCATGGAAGCAGATCTGCCGCTCGATGGTGAAACGCAATCGCCCAACGATTTCGTTCGCCTTCAATCGGCGACTACCGGCATGCCCGAGACGCTGTGCCGAAAAAATATGGAGAAAATCCGCTTGGTGCTCGACGGCATGGAAACGGTTCTCGGCGGCCTGACGCGCGGGCTGGATTTGTCCATTCTCGACACCGGTTGGGGCAAGCAGGACGGCCGGTCGCTTAGCTATCTGGTTCAGGCACAGACGCTCGGCGCGATTTTGCCGAACAACTCGCCAGGTGTGCATTCGCTCTGGTTGCCGAGCATGCCGTTGAAAGTGCCGCTTGTACTCAAACCAGGCAGTCAGGAGCCGTGGACGCCCTATCGCGTCATTCAGGCGTTCATCGCCGCAGGTTGTCCGCCCGAGGCTTTTGGCTTCTATCCAACAGATCATTCTGGCGCTGCTGAGATTTTATTGCGCAGTGGTCGTTCTATGTTGTTTGGCGATGTGTCAACGGTGAAAACATGGGAAAAGGATCGCCGCGTGCAGGTGCATGGACCCGGCTGGAGCAAGGTCTTGATTGCAGAAGATCAAATCTCCGATTGGCAAGCTTATCTCGACGTCATGGTTGACTCCATTTCAGTGAACAGCGGCAGGTCATGTCTGAACGCCTCCGGTGTTTGGGTACCATCCCACGGTCGGGAAATCGCCGAAGCGCTGGCCGAACGGATGGCACAAATCAAAGCGCGACCCATGACGCATCCTGAAGCGAAACTTGCGGCTTTCGTAAATCCTGTCGTGGCGGAGCGCGCATCCGCCCTCATCGAGAGCGGCCTGAAGCAAGGTGGTGCGGAAGACCTCACCGCCAAATATCGCGACGGCGACCGCGTGGTTACGGTGGAGGGCTGTACATTTTTGCTGCCCACCATCATCTGGTGTGAAAGCCATGAGCATCCTCTGGCCAGCACTGAACTGCTTTTTCCATTCGCAAGTGTGGTGGCAGTGCCGCAGGACAAAATTCTGGAGAAAATGGGTTCAACACTTGTATTGACCGCTTTGACCCGGGACCGGCAATTTATCCAGCGCTTGCTTGCTGCCAGGAATGTAGATCGGCTGAATGTCGGTGCGATTCCGACCAGCAAGATCAGTTGGGACCAACCGCACGAAGGGAATTTGTTTGAACATCTTTATCAGCAAAGAGCTTTTCAATCGATGATCGATGATCGATGATCGACGATTGTTATTTAGAGAATGGATTCTGATCAGCTTAAACGCAGAACTAAAGCATTCGCTCACAGATGTGTTAAAGCGGCTGTCTCACTGCCAAATACGCAACTTGGGAGGCACTTACTGGGTCAATTGATTCGATGTTCCACATCTGTGGCTGCAAATTATAGGGCCGAGTTTATCGTTGATGAAGCGTTGCTGAAGGAAGAAAGAATCGCACCGCTCCTGAGAGAAGCCAATGAGCTAAAAGCAATATTCGTTGCATCCAGAAAAACCGCACAGTAAAAGAAGTAACTGATAATTTTTGCATTTATGGATCAAACAAGCCCC
>SMXE01000172.1 GCA_004357015.1 Caldithrix sp. | reverse complement strand
CTGTCACCGGGACGCAAACCACCGACACCATTCCCATTCTTCAAACGGTTCAGTTCAGTCTGTCGCTGAGCCAGTAGCTTTCAAATGCGGCAAAACGCTTCATAGAGTGAAAAAATGAACTTCTTTGTTAACTCCATAATGTGGGACTTGGAAATAACATCCCGAGTAATCTCGCGTTGTCCAGCGGGACGTATCGAGGGGGTGAGGACCTCGGAGGCGCTCTCGCACCTCCTTCATCTGACTCAAGACGCACCCCTCGATACGCCGGATTACTCGGGATGCTGAATATTCTCATGTCGACAAAGTTTGACCGGGGCACTTATGGCCACGTGGTGATTGGCAAAGAAGGCGGCCGTGCAGTTTTTGGGACGTTCCGGAATATGCAGCGAACTGGATTTGTTAATATGACTGAACAACTTACCCACTGACCCGACTATGCGAAATTTACTCATTGTGATCGTCTTCATTTTCCTGGCTGTGCAAAGCAACTTTGCCCGGCAAACTGCTGGGAAGGAGGGCGACAATCCACGCGGCGGCAACGACAGCATTCCGGGGTTGCAGCATAAGTCTGTCGCTCGTGTTTTCCATCGTAAAGATGTTGCCGAGTGGGTAGCGCACCTACACATGAGTGTGCCACAATCCCCCAAGCCGCAAACCATGAGAAGCAGTCTGCTGAACTACCGAGTGCCTTTTTCTTTGATTTTCAAGTATGACACCAGCCGCAACAACCCGGAGCACCGATGTTATGACATCCGGAAGCCGTTGACGCGCAACTACTCGTTCCTGTTTAATTTCCTGTCTAGCCAGCAGTACTTGGGGGCGGGTTCGCCGTAATTGTTTTTTCATTTTTCGTGGTATCCTCCTGCAAAAGCCCCGGACCATTTTCGGGGCTTTTTTCTTGCCTAAAAAGTCATTGACAATCCCCCCAAACATTAATATACTTGGACTGTTCAGGTAACAGATTTAGTGTCTTGCTCAATGATAAACAGACGGTTCGGCCTGTCAGATAAATTGCGGCTTTTCAACAGGAGTGGTGTTAATACTTCCGCCCGCAATGATTGGCTCATAGATGAAGGCGAGTTGGAAAGCCAGCTTTTCAAGCAGGACGAGAAGGGTGCTTTTCTAGGGATCTTGTCGCAAGAGGAGGTGTTCGGACTCTTCGAATCTTGCGGCGTCCAAGCGGCTTTGGCCCGGCGGGGGTTTCGCGACGTTCTTTCTGAAATGAAGACGGATGATCCGTCTCTACATCGCTTTCGGATATGTTCTCAAGATGGTAGTGAGGAGGGTTTGCTGGTCGAAATCGTGCTCAGAAAAGCTAGCATTCCGAACCACAAGTTTGTGTTATCGCTGGACAGCATGCCGAAGCTTGACTTCCTCTTTGTAGAGTGGCTTTTATCCCAAAACCCGCAAGAGGGTTTTACTGCGGCCAAATCCTGTTTGCCTGGACAGCGTCATCCCGGGCTTGGGATCGCGCGCAACCTCCTGGAGGTTCTGGTCAATTTTGCCGAAAAACTCAACGTTTTTGGAATTGCAACGGTGCCCGGCCACTACCACAACGCAGTGATTTTTTCTGAATACTTGAAGTACCTCGATCCCGTGTCCGAAGGCCGGTTGGCAGCCTTGCAGCGCGATCTTGCCGGCTTTTCGCTGGCGGACGTATCCTGGGCAATCGACCTCGGCTGTGTGCAAGACGACAAGAGCGGCCAGGACGTGAAATGGTTTCTTGATTGGCAGATTTATCCTACCCGGCCAGCGATGGAAGCGTACTTCAACTCGAAGGTTTACCTGGACCGAAAGCTCGGGGCCAGTGATGCCTGTCAATTCTACTTGGATGAGCAGAAATTCAAACATGAGGGCGAGCGAATTCCCCGGATGATGGCGGACCTCATTTGAGTCGGGAAATAACCATTGAACATCGGTGAGCGACTGATATGAAAATTGGCTTTGCTGGAATAGGAATCATGGGCAAGTCAATGTCCATGAATTTGCTCAAGTCAGGCTATGCGCTGACGGTTTGGAATCGCACGCCGGAGAAAACCGAGGCCGTGAAAGATGCCGGGGCTGAAGTAGCTGCGTCGCTTGCACAACTGGCCGACAGGAGCGATGTGATCATCACAATGTTAAACGACACGCCCGATGTGGATGAAGTTATCCTCGGGAAAGACGGCCTGGCGACCGGCTTGTCTCCTGGCAAAGTGGTCGTCGATATGAGTACAATCAGTCCGGACGTCACCGAATTGCTGGCTGATCGTCTGGGGAAAATGCGATGTGACATGCTGGATGCGCCTGTGTCCGGTGGCGATGTTGGCGCGCGCAACGGCACACTCACGATCATGGTGGGAGGAAAAAGGCAAGTTTTTGAGAAGATATTGCCGGTTTTTCGGGGGATGGGGAAGACTATGGTTCACTGCGGCGGACACGGAGACGGTCAGCGCGTTAAGATGATCAATCAGATTTTGTGCGGCTTACACGCCGTGGCGCTATCCGAAGCATTTACCCTTGCAGACAGAGTCGGTCTGGATCTGGAGGTGGTGCACAAAGTTGTGTCCAGCGGCGCCGCCGGTTCCTGGGCGTTGGACAACTACGGGCCCCGGCTTCTGAAAGGTGATCTGTCGCCGGGCTTCAAACTCGGCATGCAGCAAAAAGATTTGCGAATCGCGCACGAGACCATCAGGCAGTTTGAGGGAGAGTTCTCAGGAACCGAGTTGGCCTATAGGCTCTTTACACGCGCCAAAGAAAATGGCTGGGGCGAGCTGGGCTCGCACGCGTTGATCAGACTTTATGAAGAGAGCCGTCCACAATCATGTTGATGCTCATCGGTCTGCTGTCTTTTTTCATCCTGGCAACCGTGCACGGCTATATTTGCAAGTTGCTTGTCCACTACCCGTACTTTTTCGCAAGGTAATTTGTGAATCCGAAGACCCGAAAAGAGCGATTTGTGGTGGTCGGTGGATGTGCCGCCGGGATGAGCGCCGCCAGCAAGGCCAAGCGCCTGAATCCCAAACTCGATGTGCTGGTTTTCGAGAAAACGCCTCATGTCTCTTACAGCGCCTGCGGCATTCCCTATTTTATTGCGGACCTGGTGCGGGATGCGTCGGAGCTTGTGACGCTGACGCCGGAGGATTTCCGTGTTCAGCGCGGCATCGATGTGTGCACGCGGCATGAGGTTGTCGGCATCAAGCCGGTTCAGAGACTGGTGACAGTTGTTGATTTGGAAACACGAAAAGAAGTGTGCGTTGGTTACGAGAAGTTGGTGATTTCTGTAGGCGGCCGGCCCAGCCGGCCGGCGCTTCCTGGCATGGATCTGAAAAACGTGTTCACGATTCAGACTCTGGAAGACGGAATCCACATCAAGCAGTTTATCGATGAGAATCATCCCGGGCAGGTGGTGATCGTGGGCGGCGGCTACATCGCCATGGAGATGGCTGAGGCCTGCTGCGTTCGCGGTCTTGACGTGATCATTCTGGAGAAACGGGCGCAGATTCTAGACGGCTTCGAGACAGACATTGTCGAGCAAGTGGCAGCGGAGCTGAAGGCGAACAAGGTCACGGTCGAGACATCGGTGGTCATCGAACGTCTGCACGGAAACAGTTCAGGCAAAGTTACATCCGTTGCATTTGACGACAAGTCGGTTCAGGCAGAGCTTGTGCTGGTTTGTGCCGGGCTGCGGCCGAGCACACAATTGGCGGCGGAGGCTGGCGTGCGGACCGGCAACAGCGGGGCAATCGCAGTGGACTGGAAGCTGCAAACAAACGTGTCAAATATTTACGCTGCCGGCGACTGCGTCGAGGTTAGAAACCATGTTTCAGGAAAGCCGGATTACATTCCGCTTGGGCCAACCGCCAACAAGCAGGGCCGGGTGGTTGGCGAAAATGTTGGCGGTGGCACGGCAAAGTTTCCTGGTGTGGTTGGGACGTCTGTTTTTAAGACGTTCGGCCTGGCCGTGGCCCGGACCGGGCTTGAGTGTGAGCGCGCCCGCAGCCTGGGGTTCGACGCGGATGTTGTGACTGTCGATGCACCGGCGAGGGCCGGCTACTTTTCGCGTCAGCAAAAAATTCGTGTCAGTGTGATTTTCGACAAACGCAGCCGCCGGCTGCTGGGCGCGCAGATCGTGGGGCCGGATGGCGTTAGCAAGCGGATTGACATTTTCGCTGCTGCTTTGACCAATCGTATGACACTGAATCAAATGGCTTATCTGGATCTAAGCTATGCGCCGCCATTTGCGCCGGTCTGGGATCCGGTTCTGGTAGCGGTCAATGTTGCCAGGGGAAAATTGAGATGATGGGATTGGAGCCGACACCATTGCGTTTTTTCAGCAGAGTTTTTCTTAGCCACGGATTTTCACGGATGAACACGGATAAGTAGGGGAGTAGAGCGAGAAGCGCAAAACGAGCATCGCCACAAACGAAGAAGATCGCTCTACTCTCCTCGCATTTTTTATTTGAGATTTGGTGCATTGGGATTTTTCGGCTCCGCCGCGTTACGTGAATCCGTGGCCAAATTACTTTTTGAGAAACCGATTCACTTAGAATTATCTGGAGAAGAATATGGCTGATTTGAGTTTTTTAGATCGGGAAATTGCGGGACTCAAAGAGCAGGGTCTGTTCAATACAATTCGCACCATCGGCACAGCACAGGATGCCTGGATTGAAGTGGATGGCAAGAAGGTGCTCAACATGTGCGCGAACAATTACCTCGGATTCGCCAACCATCCTGAATTAAAAAAAGCGGCGCAGGAGGCAATTGAAATGTATGGCGTCGGGCCGGCTGCCGTCCGCAGCATCGCCGGCACGATGTCGCTGCATAACGAGCTGGAGGAAAAGCTCGCAAAGTTCAAGAATGTGGAGGCGGCCATCTCCTTTCAATCAGGCTTCAGCGCCAATACTGCCACCATCCCGACGCTCATGACGGCAGAGGATGTTATTTTTTCAGACGAACTGAATCATGCCAGTATCATTGATGCCTGCCGGCTGACGAAGGCGAAGACGGTACGCTTCAAACATTGCGATGCCGACTCGCTGGAAGAGCGGTTGAAGGAATTCGCCGTTGCCCGCCGTAAATTGGTAGTAACCGATGGCGTCTTCAGCATGGACGGTGACATTGCGCCGTTGCCGGAGTTGGTTGAAGTAGCGTCGAGATACGATGCCATGGTCATGGTGGATGACGCGCATGGAGAGGGCGTGATGGGCAACGGCGGACGTGGCATTGTTGACCATTTCGGTTTGCATGGGCAAGTGGACATCGAGATCGGGACGCTGTCAAAGGCGTTCGGTGCGGTGGGCGGTTATGTGTCCGGCAAGCAGAAGATTGTGGACTTTTTGCGCCAGAGAGCCCGACCGTTTCTGTTCTCGAGCGCGGCTACGCCGGCGGACGTCGCTGCATGCATCAAAGCGGTGGATATCCTGACTGAATCCGGATCTCTGGTTGAGAAACTTTGGGACAATTCCAGATATTTTCAGGACAAGCTAAAAGCGCTGGGATTCGACCTTGGCGTGACGGTTACCCCCATCACGCCCGTGATGATCGGAGATTCAAACAAGGCGCAAGCATTCAGTCACAGCTTGTTTGAGAACGGAATTTTTGGTATGGCTATCAGCTTTCCTACAGTACCAAAAGGCAAAGACCGCATTCGCGTGATGAATTCGGCGACGCATTCCAAAGAAGATTTGGATTTTGCGGCGGGCGTGTTTGAGCAAGTTGGCAAGGAAGTCGGGATCATAGCCTGAATGGTTCCTGTCGTGGCGAAGCCGCACTGCCAATGAACGAAAATTGATTAACTACCAATTGACTTGGCGAAAGGATATCATGAAAACAACACTCAAGCAGATTCGGGGAACCACATTTGCCGCGTTGGCAGATTCAGGCCACTGGACCGTACTCGACACTTCGGCAAAAGACGATGGCGCCGAGGGTGCTACCGGCCCCATGGAAATGGTGCTCAACGCACTTGGAAGCTGCTCCGGCATCGATATTCTACTGATCCTGAAAAAGATGCGGGTGCAGATTGATGATTTGCAGATCAACCTCGCAGCGGACCGGGCAGAAGAACATCCCAAGGTTCTTAGGAAAGTCCATATCGAGTACGTTTTCAGCGGTGAAAGTATTAAGGAGAAAGATGTAGAGCGGGCGATTCAGCTTTCGCTGGCCACTTACTGCTCTGTCGCCGGGATGGTGCGGGAGACAGCCGAAATAACGACTTCCTACGAAATTAGCGCGTGACCATCTCGCTTCACGGCTCAGAGATCTGTCCAATCCGATGGATAATCCGGACTTGGCTCATTTCTATATTAATTTGATTGATTAAGAAGTTCGCCTTCAAATTATTCGTTTTCCCAACGCACTCTCAACCAATTCCGCTGCAACTTCGGCGGTGGTGTTTTTTAGATCCAAAATTGGATTGACCTCCACCACTTCCAGCGAACAGAGCTGCTCAGAGCCTGCCACGATTTCCATAGCCGTGTGCGCTTCGCGGTAGGTGAGGCCGCCACGGACCGGCGTACCAACGCCTGGCGCCACCAACGGGTCAAGTGCGTCCATGTCCAGGCTTATGTGTAAATTGTGCGTGCGGGTGGAGGCAATTTCCACGGCCGCCAGCATGACCTCACAGATGCCGCGTCGGTCGATGTCGGCCATCGTGAAGACAGTGATGCCGGATTCCCTTACCAGGTCTTGTTCTTTCGGATCAAGATTACGCGCGCCTACCAGCACAGCGTTCCGTGCTGCGATCTTTGCAAATTCTCCACCTACATTCACGAGTTCTTTGCAGCCTTTGCCGAGCGCCACTGCGAAGGACATACCGTGAATGTTGCCACTCAATGTAGTTTCGTGCGTGTTCATGTCGGCGTGGGCATCTATCCAGATCACACCGAGCTTTTCATTCTTTTGATGCAGGTGTCTTGCCACGCCGCCAATGGTGCCAATGGCGATGGAATGATCTCCGCCGAGAACCAAAGGGAAGTGGCCGTTGTTCAGGGTCTCGGTCACCGCATCTGCCAGGCTGGTCACGGATTTCGTGATCTCAGGCAAGTACTTCAGCTTCTGGTCTTCAATTTGTTGAACCTCCGGCGCCACGATGTTGATATCCCCTTCGTCCACGACCTTATGCCCGATGTGGTGCAAGCGTTCGGCAATGCCGGCGATTCGGATCGCCGAGGGTCCCATGTCCACGCCGCGGCGGTTGGCCCCCAGGTCCAGGGGAATTCCAATCATTTCCATTTTCATGAACTGGATTCTCTTCCGGGTTTGCTTCACAAAAAAAAGGATTTTTTTCAACGGGCATGTTAAGAAAAATCCTTCTCAGAGTCAAATAAATATCGTCAGTCGGCTTCACTCTTCAAGTGTTCTTACTTCCGTGGTGGTCATTCGCAATCTGTAAGACAATTCCCGCGTCATGCCAAGCAGCATTTTTGAAGCCAGCAAAGGCTCGTGTTGGACGAGATGTTCGAAGTCATCGACTGTCATGTAGAGCACGTCGGTCTCCGTGTCTGCGCGCACCGTAGCGGACCGGGGCTTCCTTTCGAGAATGGCCATATCGCCGAAAAAGACCCCCTCTCCAAACGTCGCGAGGCGCCGGGCGCGGCCGTTGCCCGAGATGCTGGCCAGCACACTGACACCGCCGGCCAGCAAAAAATAGATTTTGTCTCCCGGGTCGCCCTCTTTAAACACGATTTCCTTTTCTTTAAAGCGTCTGGGTTTCATGTACTTGCGCACCGTCTCCAATTGCTCAACGCTCAGATCCTCGAATATATGCAGATCTTTTAGTGCCAGTCTTTGCTTCTGTATCTGCGCCACCTCAAGCTCTGTCATGATGAGAGTGTCTTCAGCCCACTCCTGCGCGTGGTCTGTGTCCTGAAAAATGAAGGCTTCGCCAATGGCCTCGATGACGCCAACGTCCTTCAGGAGCTCGAAAATTCTGGCTTTGTCGTCAGTCATGTCCTGGCTTAAATAGCTGATCAGGAGAAAGGTACCTTTCTCGTGGCAGCGCGCAATTATCTGCTTGAGCAACTGCGCCCCGGTTAAATCGATGGTGTGGATGCGCTTAAAATCCAGAATGATCGCGAAACTGTCCAGCTCTTTTTCGATCTGTGAAAATAGTTTGTCACAGGTTCCGAAGAACAACGAGCCGGTGAGTTCATAGATTTTGATGGATTCGCCCTTCTTGTCAAGAATCCGCATGGCGGGCTTACCGCGAATTTTTTTGGAATGAATCAGGTTGCCGGTGTATGCGCGGCGGATGATGTTCTTGCTGACTTGTTCTCTGACGAAAAGAAATGTCGTAATCAAAAGTCCGATCAACACAGCAATGATTAGATCGACTGCGACGGTGATAGCAGTAACTGCTACGATAACCAGCAAGTTGCCGATGGCAGACTTCTTGAGCGAGAGATTGATGCTTTCCGATTCGATCATGCCTACCGAAGTAATCAGTAGGATGCCCGCCAGCACGGACATGGGGATCCACTGCACCAGGGACCCCATGAAGATAACCACTAACAGCACCGTGACACTGGTGATGACGCCCGCGAGCGGTGTTTTTCCGCCCGCATTGATATTTACCATCGTTGCCAGGGTGGAGCCCGCCACAGGCAAGCCACCGAAGCAAGCCGAAGCAACATTGCCGACGCCCTGGCCAAACAGTTCTTTTGTGCTGTTGTGTTTGGTTTTTGTCGCCATGTCGGTTACAACCGAGGTGAGCAGGGTGTCGATGGAAGCCAGGACGCTCAAGGTCATGGCCGGAACCACCAGTGCCGTCAATTTGCTCATGGGAATCTGGCTGCTGAGACTCAGAAAATTCATCACCTGTTTGGGTGTTGGAAACACGCTTGGAATCGTGCCGATAATAAGCGGATTGCCATCGAGCACCAGAAGAGACGGGTTGAAAATATTGCCAATCGCAAAATATGTCGCAACGCCACACATCAGCCCGACCAGCGAACTAGGGACTGCCTTTGTCAGCCGCCGAGCAACAAGCATCGCGACGATTGTGACAATGCCAACGATGGCTGTTTCTACCCGAAGCGGCGCGGTTCCTGTCAAAACCTGATGGAAAGTTATTTCCTTCGGAAGGCCGAGCAGCGGCCGCAGTTGTCCCAGAAAAATGACGATCGCGATTCCATTCATGAAGCCACCGATGACAGGGTATGGGATGAATTTGATCAGGCGGCCTCCTCCGATCGCTCCCATGACCAATTGCATCATCCCTGCCATGAAGATGGTCATGCTGACTAACACCAGAACCACCATCACCTGGTTGTCGCCCATGGCGATGATGTCCGGGTCTTTCAGCAGCGTTGCAATGATAGAGGTGACCATAACCGACATGGGCGCTGTTGGGACGGAAATTTGGCCCGGCGTGCCGCCAAATAAACTGGTTAGAATACCGGCCACGACGACACCGTACAGCCCGGTGAGGGCGCCCTGTGCAACGTACTCCTCTCCCAGAGGCGCAAAAGCGACAATGCCGAATGCAATTGCCAGTGGCAGGGCAATCACCGACGTCGTTATACCCCCCATGATATCGCCTTTGATGTTGGAAAATATTTTCAACGTTTCGCTCCTCAGCGTTTCCGTAAGTTAACAGCTTTGAAAGTGATATTTGCGTCTGAATAGTTGTTCAGCGAGTGGGGTGGTTAAAACATTATGAATATAACAACTTCGACCAACATCTGCGGAAAATGCGGACACCGAAGACTTAGTCACGCTTCCGCCGTTGATAAATTCGCCGCAGACCCGTAAATTCGGCAGGTGAAGGTCGAAGCCGCACAGCCAATGAACACAAATCCATTGACCACGAATTGGCACGAATTCTACCAGAAAGGACGCCTGACCGATATAAGAGTTCCGCAGTAATAAAATATGTGAGAAGATCGTGGCGAAGATTAGTGCTGCGATCTCGGCAATGCTTATGTGCCGGAGACAGGCCGGCAGTCGCCTGACTTAGTTCCGACACATCAGCGTTTTAGAAAGGAGGAGAAATGGTTTCGTGCATATTGGCGCTATTGGCGCTGTTGTTGAATGTTGCTTGTACCAGACATGAGGCTGAGCAGCGTGCCCATAAGGATGGTGCGCCTTTTGTAGTCGTCCTTGGAATTGCGCAAGACGGAGGTGTTCCGCAAGCCGGCCGAAAAGGCCACCCGGGATGGCAGGACCCGCAACACAGGCGCCGGGTCGTATGTCTCTCCGTTGTGGATCCCGAATCGTCGCAGAGATGGATGTTCGAGGCAACGCCTGACTTCCGCGAGCAGCTCAATCTGCTCGACGAGATCGCGCCGGTATCTGACTCACCTGGCCTCGCCGGCATTTTGTTGACCCACGCCCACATCGGGCATTACACCGGCTTGATGTTTCTGGGGCAGGAATCGATGGGCGCGCGCGAGGTGCCGGTGTTCGTAATGCCGCGAATGAAATCGTACCTGAGCGTAAACGGACCGTGGGGCCAACTCGTCCGTTACAAAAATATCGAGTTACACACGTTGCGAGCCGGTGAGCCGGTTCAACTCAACGAGCGGCTCACCATCACACCGTTCCTGGTACCACACCGGCAGGAGTATTCAGAGGTTGTCGGATTCAAAATCGAAGGGCCGAACCGGTCAGTGCTTTTCATTCCGGATATTGATAGTTGGCAGGAGTGGGAACAATGGGGTGTTCGGATCGAAAGTAAGATTGAGGAAGTAGATGTGGCATATCTGGATGGTACCTTTTATGCGAACGGCGAAATTCCCGGCCGGGACATGTCCGGTTTCCCGCATCCGTTTATCACGCACAGCATG
>SMXE01000171.1 GCA_004357015.1 Caldithrix sp. | reverse complement strand
TGCATGCAGCGATTTTTGACAGTTTCACACAGGTGGACAGCTCTTCGACGCGAAAATATGAAGGCACGGGCCTGGGGCTTGCCATCACCCGGCGGCTGGTGGAGTTAATGGGCGGCAGGATTGAGATTGAGAGCATTCATGATGGCGGCTCCAAGTTCAGGATCTCAATTCCGATGCAACCGTGCACTGCTGAAAATCTGCCTGCCCCTGAAAACGTGAAAAAAGGCCGAGCAACCCGTGACGCCCGGAGTCTCAGTGTGGCCGTGACAAAGTCTGAGGTTCAACCCGTACCTGCTTCAGGAAGCAGAGAACAAGCAAATGGTGCGCCGAAAAGTTCAGACACAACCGTCCGGGCCTCTGACACACCGCATATCCTTCTTGCAGAAGACAATGAGACCAACTGGCGGTTGGTACAGAAGATTCTGTCCCGGCTGGGTTACCGCGTCACGGTTGTGGAAAATGGCCGGCAGGTGCTCAAGGCGCTCGACGTTGAAAAATTCGATCTGGTGCTGATGGACATGCAGATGCCGGTGATGGACGGCTTTGAGGCGACGATGAAGATACGTCAGCAGCCCAGGTACGAGGACTTGCCCATCATCGCATTGACGGCGTACGCCATGATCGGCGACAGCAACAAATGTATCGAAGCCGGTTGCGATGACTACATCACCAAGCCGATCAACAAGAAACAATTCATCGCGTGTTTGCAATCGCAGCTTAAAAGGGTATTTCCGCTGCCGGCGGAACCGGAAGGCCATCTGGATGCCGTCGAACAGGAGATACAGCGAGAGATGGAGAATCTCAAAGGATTCTATCTGGAAAATCTGGCTGAACGATATGGGCAGATGGCGGCCGCTCTGGCCAGTAAAAACTTCGAGGAGCTTGGCTTCATTGGTCACAGCTTGAAGGGCAGCGGCGCCAGCTACGGCTTTTCGGAGGTCACTGACCTGGGCATTGAAATCGAGCAGTGTGCCAAGGATGGCGACACCAAGAAGCTCAAAGAACTGCTGGCGGGCCTCAAGAAGATTCTGAAGAAGAATCATCACAAAGTCTGAGGGGCTTCATCACCTTCGAAGATAATTGCATGCTGATCCATGAAACGCCATGGTAGGTTTCATGGAGTGTTCTATTGCTGCAAAATTTTGGATTTTTTCCAAGAACTTTCCGGTTGATTATCAGTCAGAATTTGTTTAATTGATGTGTCTGTTTTTCATGACGATTTCGTTTCGAATTCTGGCTGCGAGGACTGCCGGGGAGCGACACAGATTTGTAATAACGAGAGGAACGTTTTTATGACCAACGAAACGGTGCAGAGTTATCTGCAGCAAACGAAACTAAACGGGGATGCCGACATAGAGGAAACAGAGGAGTGGCTGGAAGCGCTCCAGGACGTCATCGCGGCCAAAGGCGCTGAGCGCACGATCTTCCTGCTTAACAAGCTGGTTGAGAAGGGGTACAGTCAAGGCATCAAACTTCCGTTCACGGCCAAGACGCCGTATATCAATACCATTCCGGTAGAACAGCAGCCCGAGTTTCCTGGCGATCGCAAAATTGCACGCCGGCTGAAGAGTATCATTCGATGGAATGCTATGGCGATGGTGGTGCGGGCGAACATGAAGTATCCCGGGATTGGCGGCCACATTTCCACCTACGCCTCTGCTGCGACGCTTTACGAAGTTGGCTTCAATCACTTCTTTCGCGGTAGAGAGGAGAACTTTGCAGGGGATCAGGTTTTCTTCCAGGGTCATGCGTCGCCGGGCATTTACGCACGCGCTTTTCTTGAAGGCCGTATTTCACTGAAACAGATGGAGAACTTTCGTCGTGAACTGGAGAAAGGCGGCGGCCTGTCTTCTTATCCTCACCCGTGGCTGATGCCCGATTTCTGGGAATTTCCCACTGTTTCCATGGGGCTGGCGCCGATTACCGCGATCTATCAGGCGCGTTTCAATCGTTATCTGCAGGACCGCGGTATCAAACACACCGATGATTACCACGTCTGGGCCTTTATCGGAGATGGAGAAACGGATGAGCCTGAGACGTTGGGAGCCATCTCGCTGGCAGCGCGCGAAAAGCTGGATAATCTGATCTTTGTCATCAACTGCAACTTGCAGCGTCTTGACGGGCCGGTGCGCGGCAACGGTAAGATTATTCAGGATTTGGAAACCGTCTTCCGCGGCGCTGGCTGGAACGTCATCAAGGTGATCTGGGGTGATGACTGGGATCCGCTGCTGGCTGCGGACAAAACCGGCTTGCTGGTTCACCGCATGAATGAGGTCGTGGACGGCCAGTTTCAGAAATATATCGTTGAGGACGGCCAGTACATTCGCAAAGATTTTTTTGGCAAATACCCTGAGCTGCTCAAGCTCGTTGAGCATTTGTCGGACGAGCAAGTCCGCAAGCTGCGCCGCGGCGGGCACGACCCGGTAAAAGTTTACGCAGCTTACAAGGCGGCAGTTGAGAATGAGGGCTGCCCGACCGTCATTCTTGCAAAGACCATCAAAGGCTACGGGCTGGGCGAGGCCGGCGAGGGCAAGAACATCACGCATCAGCAGAAAAAGCTGAATGAAGAGGAGATGAAACTTTTCCGTGATCGCTTCGATATTCCCGTTTCGAACTCCAAAATTCATACTGCGCCGTTTTACAAACCCGATGAGAAAAGCGAAGAAATGCAATATCTACGGGAACGGCGGGCGGCCCTGGGCGGCTATGTGCCGGCACGCAAGGTGTACGCCGTGCCGGTTGAAGTACCGAAGCGGGATGCCTTTAGCGAGTTTTTCGGAGGAACTGATCGAGAGGTATCGACCACCATGGCGTTCGTCAGGATGCTGACGAACTTGCTCAAGGACCCGGTCATTGGCAAACGCATCGTGCCCATTGTGCCGGACGAGGCCAGAACCTTCGGCATGGAGTCGCTCTTCCGGCAATTCGGAATTTACTCACACGTAGGACAGGTTTACGAACCCGTCGATTCCAACACATTCCTCTATTATAGGGAGGAAAAAAACGGCCAGATTCTGGAGGAAGGCATCAACGAGGCAGGTTCTATGGCCTCGTTTACGGCTGCTGGCACCGCCTACGCCACGCATGGCGAGATCATGATTCCTTTCTTTATATTTTATTCCATGTTTGGCTTTCAGCGTGTTGGCGATTTGATCTGGGCGTTCGGCGATCTGCGCGGGCGCGGGTTTCTGCTTGGGGCAACCTCCGGACGGACCACCCTCAACGGCGAGGGATTACAGCACCAAGACGGACATAGCCATGTCCTCGCCAGCACCATTCCCAACCTGATGACCTACGACCCGACCTATGCCTATGAGATCGCCATCATTCTCCAGGAAGGCATGCGCCGGATGTACAAGGAGCAGGAAGACATTTTCTACTACATCACGCTGGGAAACGAAAACTACAAGATGGCGTCCATGCCGGATGGCGTCGCAGAAGGCATTCTGAAAGGCATGTACAAATTCCGGCAAGGCCCGAAAGCGAAGGGCAAGAAAAAGCTCCTCAAAGCGCACATCCTGAGCAGTGGCTCCATTCTGCATGAGGCGCTGCGGGCGCAGGCGATTCTCGAAAAGCACGGCGTGTCCACAGATGTCTGGAGCGCCACCAGCTACAAAGAACTCCGCCGAGACGCTTTGGAAGTAGAGCGCTGGAATCTACTGCATCCGACCAGAAAGCCGAAAAAGCCTTACATCTCTGAGCTTCTGGAGAAAGAAGAAGGCCCCTTTGTAGCGGCTTCAGATTACATGAAAATTGTGCCGGAACAGATTGCGCGCTGGGTGCCGGGGGGATTGTACCCGCTGGGCACGGACGGGTTTGGCCGCAGCGACACTCGCGAAGCGTTACGCCGGTTTTTCGAAGTGGATGCCGAGTGCATTGCTATTGCGGTCCTGAGTCAGCTTGCAAGACAGGGAAAAATCAAGGCAGTGGTGGTGGCCAAGGCCATCAGCGACCTGGGCATCGACGCGGAGAAACCAAATCCGGTGACAGCATGATGGAGCCGGCAACAATTCTGCAGAAGGCCAACCCGCGCCGGATTTCACACTGACAAACCAGGAGGGGAAAAGCGTGACGCTGTCGGACTTGCGCGGCAGCAAAGTGGTGCTCTACTGCTACCCGGAGGATGACACACCGGGCTGCAACAAAGAGGCCTGGGGTTTCGTGACCTGCAGGCCGAGTTTGACAAACTGGGTACCGTGATTCTCGGCGTCAGTCCGGATAGCGTGGCCCCGCATCCGAAGTTTCGCGATAAGTTCGGCCTGCCATTTCTATTGCTGAGCGACGAGAACAAGGAAGTGATTCACCTCTACGGCGTGTGGAAGGAGAAAAGCATGTACGGGCGCAAGTACATGGGCGTTGAGCGAACCACATTTGTTATAGATTCGGGCGGTGCGATCCGGAAGATCTTTCCAAAAATTCAGGTCGCGCAGCACCCCGAGGCAGTATTGGAAATGGCGCAGATGCTCTGATCTTCCTCAACCCACGATGTACTTTTGAAGCGAGCCTGGCAAGGCAAAGCGTGAAACGAGAGACGGAAATGGACAAAAGGTTGAAGCTGTCAGCTGCCAGCGTTCAGCTTTCAATTCTACAGTTTTGAGCTGACGGCTGTTCATCCTTACAATAATCGATCTTTGTCAATACCTTATAGTATCCAAAAGATTCCGGATTCATGCCAACTGTTTACCTGATCGACGCCAGCCCCTATATTTTCAGGGCCTACTATTCCATCCCCACGACCATGACCACGCCGGACGGTTCCCCAAGCAACGCCGTGTATGGTTACACCGAGTTCCTGCTGCAGGTCCTGAAGCAAGCCGGGCCAACGCATCTGGCGGTCGCATTTGACGGCAGCCTGACGACCTCATTCAGAAACGAGATTTACCCGGCCTACAAAGCACAGCGTGCGCTGCCGCCGCCGAAGCTTAAAGCGCAGATCGGTTTATGCAGGCAAGTGACGAAAGCTCTCGGCATGAAGAGCTACATCGATGACCGGTTCGAATCTGACGATATCATCGGCACGCTCGTTCTAGAACTTCTGGAGCAAGGATCTGAATGTGTTATTGTTTCCAGCGACAAGGACTTTACGCAGTTGGTAAATGGGCGCGTCACGATGTGGAATTTCGCCCGCGATGAACGATATGATGCTGACGCGGTGTGCGAAAAATTTGGCGTGCAACCCGCCCAAATCGTCGACCTGCTGGCATTGATGGGAGATTCGGTGGACAACATCCCTGGCGTGCCGGGCGTCGGACCGAAATCGGCCTGTGCCTTGCTCAATCACTTCGGCAATCTATCTGAGATTTACCGCAATCTGGCTGCAGTAGAAAAGCTGCCGATCAGAGGCGCCCAAGCGTTGCAGGCGAAACTCGCCGCTGCCCGCGACAGTGCGGAAATGTCGAGAAAGCTGGCAGCCATTGCGCTTGATGTTCCCCTATCAGCAGAACTGGAATCTCTTCGGTACGCCGGCGCCTGCAAAGAAGAGGTCGATACGCTGTTTGCGGCACTGGGCTTTGAGCGGATACAGGAACGCATTCCGGTTTGGCACGATGAGTTTTCGCAATAAAGTTGTCTTGGTCAGATAGGCCATCTTTTTGAAAAGACTTGAATTATGTGCAGGCTCAGACATTTGGGAAGACGGTCTGGACAAGTCACGGACGACACAGGCATCCTCCTGATCGACACCTCGGCCTGGTTTGGGTTCTGGCTCAGCGATTTTGGTTCCGGCTCACAACCTCAATGGCCCAAAAAGCAGTTGATTTTTATTCACTGATCGGTTATATTTAGCTGCTTCATTGAATCCAACCTTTAAGATGACACTCGACTTTTGTCTGATTTGAACATTTTTGCGGGGTTACGGCTGCGCGGTTTTTTGAGTCGGGCAAATGAGGAAACGGTAATGAGAGAAGAAGAAATACGACGACTGATAAAGATTGTAGAAGAAAGCAACATTGGGGAGCTTGAAATAAGGCACTGGGGGCGCACTATCAAGATTTCTAAGTACGCGTCGAATTCGGGCTATTCAAATTCAACGCCTGCGCCATCCGCGCATGTCACAGCTGCGCCAACTCAGGTTCAGCAGGTACCCGCAGCACCGGAACATGCGGAAGAAAAACCGGCTGTTACTGCAAAGAGTGGCACTGAAATCAAATCGCCTATGGTGGGTACATTTTACCGCGCACCGGCTCCGGATGCAGACCCCTACGTCGAAGTGGGGCACACGGTCAAGAAAGGGCAGGTGCTTTGCATAATCGAAGCCATGAAGTTGATGAACGAAATCGAATCGGAGGTGGACGGCAAGATTGTTGAGATTCTGGTTGAGGCGGCCCAACCCGTTGAGTACAATCAACCCCTGTTTATGATTGAACCTGCCTGATGGTCAATTCCAGACATTCAAATCGAGGCTTGATATTTGTTTAAGAAAGTACTGATCGCCAACCGCGGCGAGATCGCCCTGAGAATCATCCGCGCCTGCAAGGAACTGGATATCGCGACTGTTGCGGTCTATTCGGAAGCAGACACTGATTCGTTGCATGTGCGGTTTGCGGACGAGGTTGTCTGCATCGGACCTGGACCGAGCAATCAGAGC
>SMXE01000170.1 GCA_004357015.1 Caldithrix sp. | reverse complement strand
GGCAAAATGGCGATGCCTGCCTGACAAGCCAGTCGCAGGTCGGGCAGTCGTACGGCCCCCAATGGGGGTTTAGTTTCGCGTCGCTGCGTCTTCGGCCAGGATAAACTGGATTTGGCGTTTCAGCACCTCTGACTTTTCGAACTTAACGGCATTCCTCAGGAAGCCTATCGCCAGACGGCTGCCTGTTTTCGGCAATGCAGCCAGGGCCAGGCGCCGTGCCTGCAGATCGTCGTCGCTGCGATACGTGCGCAAAATCTCGAGCATGCCATCGCCGACATTGACTTTGTCACCGTACCGGATAATATGGCGCATGGCAGACTGCCGCAGGCCGTCATTCTCCGACTGCAACGCCTGCTTGAGATTCTTACTAAACGCATTCCAATCAACGGCAGCGACTGCCTGTTCTGCTTTCTCCGTGGCAGTGCTGTTACTGATTGCAACCAACGAGAATGCAAACAGCAAAGCAAAAGCAAGGGTCATGATCTTTCTCATTGTTCTATCTCCTTATGTTTGTTCTGAACATCTGAATTCACTGCCTTCAGTAAATCAAAACGTAGAGTCGGTAGAGATGTTTGCGGCGAATGGCGAAAGGACGGAAATTGCGGATGAGTTGTGTATTCGAATGAGTGAAGACACTGAATGCCGCCTCCCATTGTGCGCCATCTTCCTATCCACATGTATATGTAGGTCAACGGCGATCTGTCATGGAAATTGCTGATCCTGAACGACAATGCACAAAAAATAGAACTTGATTTTCAAAACATTATTGGGTATATTTCTTCCTTGAATTTTGGCTCATGGCGCATTCGTCTAGTGGCCTAGGACGTCGGCCTCTCACGCCGGTAACACGGGTTCGACTCCCGTATGCGCTACTGTTTTGCGACTCTTGAAACGAGACTTTTATCGATGCGCCCGTAGCTCAATTGGATAGAGCGTTTGGCTACGGACCAAGAGGCTGGGGGTTCGACTCCCTCCGGGCGTACGAATTTGGAAGGGTTGTTCTTTCGTGCAATTTTCGACTCACGAAACCTGGATGCAGATGGCGTATCGTGAGGCGAAAAAAGCGTTCAGAAAAGACGAAGTCCCTGTTGGTGCGGTGGTCGTCTCGGGCGAGAAGGTTGTCGGTAGGGGATTCAATATGGTTGAAGTGTTGCAAGATCCTACCGCGCATGCCGAGATGATAGCCATTACGGCGGCAGCAAATTTTCTAAATAGTTGGCGGCTCGATGATGCGGTTCTTTATGTGACCAAGGAGCCCTGTCCAATGTGCGCCGGTGCAATTTATCTCTCTCGAATTCCTCACGTTGTTTTCGGAGTAAGCGATTCCCGCATGGGCGCCTGTGGTTCGGCAGTTGATATGCTTCACAACTCCAATCTCCATTCGAACATAGCCGTTACCCGTGGAATTCTCGAAGCCAAATGTTTAGAGGTTTTGCAAGCGTTCTTTCAAAAACTCAGGGAGAAAAACAACCAATAGATTCGGAGAGGTGACCGAGCTGGCTGAAGGTGCACGACTGGAAATCGTGTGAGGGGTTTATAGCTCCTCCAAGGGTTCGAATCCCTTCCTCTCCGCTTTTAATCGAAAATCGACGATCGATGATTGATTTTTTTAGTTGTCAATATCGATCATCGATTCGGAGAGGTGCCAGAGCTGGCTTATCGGGGCGGTCTCGAAAACCGTTGTGGCCTTTGGTCACCGGGGGTTCGAATCCCTCCCTCTCCGCTTTCAATTGCCTTGGGGCCGTAGCTCAGTTTGGGAGAGCGTCGCGTTCGCAATGCGAAGGTCGTGGGTTCGATCCCCATCGGCTCCACCAAGGCTGTGCTAGATGGGGAGTTAGCGGTGCCCTGTTTCCTGCAATCCGCTATAGCAGGGTCGAATTCCCTTCCGAGGCCTTCTCCGCCATGATTGTAACGGCGGCAGGCGATGTTGATAGTCCAAGTCCTTCGCAATGAAATGGTGCCCAACTCCGTCAGGACCGGAAGGGAGCAGCGGTAAGCATTTTTTTCGTGTGCCGGGGGAATGCTTGGCTGGAGTCGTTTGTTGCTCGCTACGCGTGGCAGCGAAAGGTCGGAGATGGGTGCACAGCCGTTTTTTATATTCCGGCGCGATGCCGCTGTTTTGGTTGATTCTTATTGGAAAACTTTGCTTATTCAATAATTCACTTGAGCTGTTTAGCTCGCTGAGATAGACAGCACGCACTTAATTTCCTGACTGTCACCGGAGGCGTTTCCAGATGTCGTACGTTGTCCTGGCCAGAAAATGGCGACCGATGAAATTCGAAGACGTGGTCTCGCAGGAACACGTCACCACGACTCTGAAGAATGCCATCGAGAAAGACCGCCTGGCCTCCGCTTATCTCTTTTCCGGCCCCAGGGGCGTCGGAAAAACCACCACCGCCAGAATTTTTGCCAAAGCCATCAACTGTGAAAAGGGGCCAACCCCCACGCCCTGCAACGCGTGCTCAAGCTGCAAAGAAATCACCGAAAGCCGCAGTCTCGACGTCTTTGAGATAGATGGCGCCTCCAATCGCGGCATCGACGAGGTGCGCAACTTGAGAGAAAACCTGAGATACGCCGCTTCCAAAGGCAAGCACAAGATTTACATCATCGACGAAGTGCACATGCTGACGACGGAAGCGTTTAACGCACTGCTCAAGACGCTGGAAGAACCGCCGCCGCGCGTGCTGTTTATTTTCGCTACCACGGAATTTCACAAGGTGCCGGCCACCATCCTTTCCCGCTGCCAGCGCTACGATTTTCGCAGAATCCCCCCAAATGAAATCGTGAACACCTTGAAAGAGATATGTTTGGAGGAAAAGATACAGATTGAAGATGACGCGCTCTACACCATCGCGCGCAAGGCGGACGGCAGCCTGCGCGACAGCCAGAGCCTGCTCGATCAGATCATTTCATTCTGCGGCCAGAAGATCAAGCTTGAGGAGTTGACGGAGTTGCTCGGCATCATTGACCAGGCCTTTTTCTTCGAGTGCTCGGACGCTATCGCAAACAAAGATGTTGCCGGCGGTTTAGCGTTGGCCGAAAAGGTATTCAATCATGGCTACGACATGGCGGAATTCCTTAACGGTCTCGCTGAACATTTCCGAAACATGCTAATCATCAAAGCGACCAACACTACCACCCTGCTGGAGGGATGGGAGTCGTTTAAGGATAAATATCAAGAGTCCGCGAAAGCGCTGTCGGAAACAGACTTTCTTCGGCTGATTCAGCTTGCCACTGATGGGGCGTTCCAAATCAAGCGCAGCGCCAATTCCCGCTTGATTCTGGAGATGGCGCTGCTCAAGATGATCAACATGGATAAGAGCGTGGAGTTGAATACGCTGCTGTCTCACATAACAAATCTGGGCAACCAGAGCGGGCAGAATGCCGGCGATTCGGAGAAGCCCGCAGAAGACGTTCAGGCTGCGAAGGCGGGGTCTGAGTTGGTTGCCATCAGGCAGATCACGCAGACAATCAAACAAGAGGTTGCCCGGGAAAAACCAGTGGAGAAGCCAAACGGATCTCCTCACCCAGAAGACAAAGCGCCTGTGCCGCCGGAAAACATCGTTGTGTCGCTGGCGAAGATAAAGAATGAATGGCCCAAAATCATCGATGATGTCAAGGGGAAAAAGATTCATCTTGGGTCATTTTTGAACGAAGGCTATCCGACCAGCCTGCAGGACGGCGTGCTCGAGATTTCTTTTGGCGAGGGCAGTAGCTTTCACTTGAAAACGGTGGAGCAGAACAGAAGACTCGTTGAACAGGTAATTTGTGACAACACCGGATTTCGGCTCCGCATTCGTTGTCATAAGAATGAAACGGAAGAATTTAGAGAAGTTTTGACGCAAGAAAGGCCGGCAGAAACGGTAGAAGAGGAGCAGGTTCCGGAATCCGAGGGCCTGCACATTCCTATCTTGAAGAGAGTCATCGAAGAGTTCGATGGCGAGCTTGTGAAAAACGCGAAATAGTCCAGGCCTGTTAAGGAGATAGATATGTCAAAGTTTGGGATGGGCGACATTTTGAAACAAGCCCAGCAAATGCAGGAAAAAATGCAAAAGATTCAGGATGAACTCGGTGACCTGCAGGTGGAGGGTAGCGCCGGTGGCGGCATGGTGACGGTCACTGCCAACGGCAGGCAGGAAATTATTGGCATCAAAATAGATCAACAGGTAGTGGACCCGGATGACGTGGAAATGCTGGAAGACCTGGTGGTGGCGGCTGCAAATCAGGCGCTGGAAAAGGCGCAGGAAATGGCAAACAATGAGATGGGCAAGGCTGCCGGCGGCATGCTGGGCAACCTGCCACCCGGATTCAAAATACCGGGCATGTAGCTCAAAAACAGCCTAACGAACGAAGCAGTTATGCAGTACTCTTCAGCAGCGATGGAGCAGGCTATTTCAGAGTTGTCCAAACTGCCCGGAATCGGCAGAAAGTCCGCACAGCGTCTGGTGTTTCATCTGCTCAAAGCCTCGAACACCGAGGTCCAGGGGCTTGCAAATGCGCTGCTTGCGATGAAAGAAAAGATTTGCTTTTGCACCGTCTGTTTCAACATTACGGAAGTGGATCCGTGTCAGATTTGCACCAGCGTAACACGCGACCGCGGTACCATCTGTGTGGTTGAGGAAGCAAACGATGTCCTTGCCATTGAAAAAACCGGCGAGTACAAAGGGTTGTATCATGTGTTAGGCGGCGCGCTGTCGCCGCTGGAAGGGGTGGGTCCCGATGACCTCCACATTAGGGATCTTTTGACAAGGTTAAATGGTTCAACGAATGAAATCATCCTTGCCACCAACCCAAACACCGAAGGCGAGGCGACTGCACTTTACCTCGAGAAGCTCATCAAGCCTCTGGAAATCAAAATGACGCGAATTGCCCGCGGTCTGCCCGTGGGCAGCGCTATCGAATATGCCGATGAAATTACGTTGACACGCGCTCTGGAAGGGAGAATGCCCGTTTAGAATGGTGCGAGAGGCACCTTGATGTTGTCATGAAATTGGTTTGTATGTCAAAACCCAATCAACTTACCACGCTCCGAATTCTTCTCACGCCTGTTTTAGCGTTGGCGCTGCTGTATGAGGAAAGTTTCTGGGCGCTTGGCATTTTTGTGGCTGCTGCGCTCACGGATTGGTACGACGGTTACGTTGCCAGGAACTTCGGCGGCGCAACCCGCACCGGGAAGTATCTTGATCCTCTGGCAGACAAACTGCTGGTCATGACAGCATTTGGCATCTTTGCTTATCTCGAATATGTGCCGGTCTGGATGTTCTGGGCGATAGCTCTCCGGGACATTCTGATTACAGCTTTACGCGCTTACGCCATGTCCGCCGATAAACAATTCGAAACCAGCAGCGTGGCGAAATGGAAAACCGCCACTCAGATGCTCTCAATTTTTTTGCTCTTGATCTGGATTATTGCCTCTCAAAGTTATGCCGGGGAAAAGACGCCTTTCGTCATTCAAGAGATTCAGGATTGGAATCTCGTCTGGAGCATGCTGTTGCTGGTTACTTTGTACACCTTGTACACCGGCGTCCTATACCTTCTCGATAACCGCCGACATCTCAAGAGTCTTGCCATGGCATTTTACCGTGTGTTCGTGCCGACCAATGTTCGATAGATGAATCTTATTTCACGCCTGATCGCCACCGGCCTATTCGTCGGATACGTCCCCTTTGCTCCCGGTACCGCCGGTAGTATTTTGGGGCTTTTTTTATATTGGGCAATTCCGGGCACCGAGTCCTTCGGATTGCTTGCGGCGATTTTGTTGCTGTTTCTGCTGGGTGTCTGGTCAGCGAAGGCTGTGGAACAAGTGACAGGCGTCGAGGATAACCAGATTATCGTCATCGATGAAATTGTCGGTGTTCTGGTTACGCTGATGTTTTTTGAAAAGAGCTTTACCTGGCTTGTGGTTGGATGCATCCTGTTCAGATTTTTTGACATTGTGAAATTGTATCCGGCCAGGCGTGCTGAAGAACTGCCGGGCGGCTGGGGCGTCATGCTGGATGATGTCGTGGCCGGCATCTACAGTTTGGTGAGTTTGAGGACCATTCAATGGGGTGTTGAACATATCTTCTATGAAAGTTGAAATTATTTCCATAGGCGATGAGCTGCTAATCGGGCAGACGGTTAACACAAACGCCTCGTATTTGGCCAAAGGTTTAACTGAGCTTGGCCTGGAGGTGAAGCGGGTTACGACCGTTGGTGACGATGCTGTTGATATTCGCGCCGGGCTTTCCCTGGCAATGGAAAAAAGCGATCTGGTCGTCGTCACCGGCGGCCTGGGCCCGACGCACGATGACATTACCAAAGCCGTGGTAGCCGATTTCTTCGGTTCCGAGCTCATTCTGGACAAGGAATACCTTGAGCGTCTCAAGCGCGCCTTTGAACGCCGTGGCTGGAAAATGGCAAAGGTGAATGAAGGTCAGGCTTTTATGCCGCACAACGCCCAAATCCTCGAAAATCCGGTTGGCACCGCTCCGGGTTTGTTGTTCGAGAGGGACAGCAAAAAGTGCTTCGTGCTACCCGGGGTGCCCTCGGAAATGAAGGCGATCTGCGAAGACTCGGTCTTTCCCATGTTACACGGCACGGGCGAGATTATTTTACAGAAAACCGTTCGCACAACAGGTATTCCGGAGTCAACGCTTTTTGAAGACATTGGCGACATAGCGAAAATCGAACAACTCGCAAAGATGGCTTTTCTACCCAAGGCCTCCGGTGTGGATATCCGTTTGACCGTGACCGGCAGCGACGAAGTCGCGTGCAAGAAGAGGTTGGAACAAGCCCGCCGGTTGTTGGAAAAAAAGATCGGCAAATATATTTACGCCTACGATGACGAAGCGCTCGAAGAAGTCGTATCGCGGCTACTCCTGGATGCGGGCAAGACAATTGCCGTGGCCGAGTCCTGCACCGGCGGACTGCTTGCCAGCAAGCTCACGAACATTCCGGGCAGCTCCAACTATTTCGAATACGGCGTGGTCACGTACAGCAATCAGGCCAAGACGGATATTTTGGGCGTACCGGCAGATATCTTGGCAACCCGGGGCGCGGTCAGCGAGGAAACCGCCATCGCCATGGCGGAGAGTGTACGAAAAATAAGCCGCACTGACTTTGGGCTGTCCACCACCGGCATAGCCGGCCCGGGCGGCGGCACCGCGGAAAAGCCGGTGGGGCTGGTTTACATTGGCCTGGCTACCGCACGCAAATCGTACGCCAGACGCCTCATTTTCACCAAAGATCGTCTCGCGAACAAAGAGCGTTCAGTGCAGGCTGCCCTGAGTCTTCTCAAAAAAGAGCTGTCCTGAATTTGGAACCACGATGGTGATCCGGACCTTTATCGCAATTGAAATCCCCGCGGCCGTTCAGAACAGAATCGCAGAGTTGCAGGACACGCTTGGCGAGGAGGGGCAACGGATTAGCTGGATCAAGCCGCGCAATATTCACCTGACCCTCAAATTCCTTGGGGACACTCCTGAGAAACAAATAGAGGCGATTGGCTCCGCACTGGAAAGAACGCTTGCCAGATCTGGGCAATTTGAATTTGCGGTCCGCGGATTGGGCGCCTTTCCGAACCTTCGACGCGCGCGTGTCCTGTGGGTTGGCGTGGAAAAGTCCGGGGACGAATTCGCCCGTCTCGCAAAAAACATTAACGACGAATTAATTCAATTTGGTTTTGCTGAAGAAAATCGTAAATTCACACCACATCTTACTTTAGGGCGGGTAAAATCACAACTGAGCCAGACATTTATTACAGCATTCAAGGGCATTGAATTTGTCGGCGGCAAAGTTGTCGCGCAAGAAGTGACGGTGATGCGGAGTGACTTAAGACCTGCCGGCGCTGTTTATACGCCGTTGAAGCGGATGGCACTTGCCGATTCATAACTTCAAGACACACATTAGACAATTGGCAATAATCAATTCGTAATTGACTGGGAAATTGAGAACGGTCTCTTTTTCTTAAAGAAACAGATTTGATTGTCACCTAACAGGTGAAATGATATTCACAACGTAAATTCTCAAAAATTAAAAGCCAAAGGCCAAGAGCTAATGGCCAAACGCGTATTTTAGGTGTCAATAGAATAAGGAGGGATGACGGATGAGTGAGGAGAAAAGTGAAAAGTTGAAAGCGTTGGATCTGGCCATGTCCCAGATCGACCGCCAGTTTGGCAAAGGCTCCATCATGCGGCTCGGTGATGACAAGCGTGCGGTGGATATTGATGTAATCCCAACCGGCTCGATTTCGCTCGATGCAGCGTTGGGAGTCGGCGGCTTTCCACGCGGTCGAATCGTGGAGGTTTACGGGCCGGAATCTTCAGGCAAGACCACACTGACGTTGCACGTTATCGCCGAAGCGCAAAAGCGCGGCGGTCTGGCGGCATTCATCGATGCGGAGCATGCCCTGGATGCGAAGTACGCCAAGAATCTGGGCGTGGATACAGACAATTTACTCATTTCGCAACCGGACACAGGCGAGCAAGCCCTGGAAATCGTTGAGACGCTGGTGCGCAGTGGCGCTCTCGATGTTGTGGTGATTGACTCGGTGGCTGCGCTCGTGCCAAAGGCGGAAATCGAAGGCGAGATGGGTGATGCACAGATGGGACTGCAGGCAAGACTGATGTCGCAGGCAATGCGAAAACTCGCCGGCGTCATCAGCAAGTCGAAGACCTGTGTGGTTTTTATCAACCAGATTCGTGAGAAGATAGGCGTGATGTTCGGCAATCCGGAAACCACCACCGGCGGCCGCGCTTTGAAGTTCTATTCCTCGATTCGCATCGATATCCGGCGCACGGCTTCGATCAAGGATGCGGAGAACATTATCGGCAATCGCACGCGGGCCAAGGTGGTGAAGAACAAAGTCGCGGCGCCCTTCAGGGATGCCGAATTTGACATCATGTTCGGCACGGGTATTTCGCGTGAAGGCGATCTCATCGATTGCGCCGTGAAGCATGAGATCATTCAAAAGAGCGGCACGTGGTTCTCGTACGGTGAAGAGCGGCTGGGTCAGGGCCGGGAAAACGTCAAGAAATACCTGATCGAAAACACGGACATGCTCAATAAGATCAACAAGCAGGTGCGCGAGGCGCTGGGTTTGACCATGAAAACCGAAGTGGAGAAGCCCAAAGAGAAAGCCGAGAAACCGGCAGGGAATGGCCAGCCGGTTGGGTAATTATGGCACTATCTGCTGCCGTTCAGCGACAGGTAAATGGAGCCTTTACGCTATAATCGCTTGCAGGTGGAAGAGGGAACATAATTGCCTGGATCTTTCTGAGAGCAATAAAACCTAAAATACGCGTTTGGCCATTGGCTCTTAATTTAGGGTGCTGTCTCCGTTTTACGCAGTAGCAATATTTCACCCCTACGGGGTTTAGGATTTTGGATGGCATTTTCTATAAATATTCCACCCCTAAGGGGTTGGTCAAAAAAACATTGGATTGTTTTGCAATCAATCAATCCCGCAGGGATGACATATTTATAGCAAGTTAATAATATATAAAGACCGAAAACCCCGCAGGGGTGAAATATTGCTACTGCGTAAAATAGAACCTGCACCCAAATTTAATCACCTCACAAATAACTTTTAAGGATTAACTGATTTTCTGCAAAAATGCAAGTAAATTAGTTGCTCAACACAATTAAACGATCTATATTCTCATTTTAGTAATGCGACATTCATGTCGCGTAAATGGAGGTGTTGTAACGCAAACGTTTTGTTTGCTCTCAATCGGGACGATTGAGTTACATTCCCAACCGAGCGTGAAAAATAGTTGTTTCGGGCGGAAGGAGTGAGGTGTGGCAG
>SMXE01000169.1 GCA_004357015.1 Caldithrix sp. | reverse complement strand
TCTCGATGAGATCGAGATCTTGTTTTGATTCTGATATGATGCAGTCTACGGCGCGAATCGTTTCTTCAATCTGGCTGGTACGTCTGGCGCCCACGATGGCCGCTGTTACTTCAGCCCGGCGCAATATCCAGGCGACCGCCAGTTGCGCGACTTTGACATTGCGTGTGGCAGCCAGGCCGCGGAGTGCATCCACCAGCTCAAGATTGGCGCTCAGCCTGGGCTCGCGGAAATTCGGATCCAGCGCAATTCGGTGATCATCTTCAGGCAGGGATTTCACGAAATGCCGTGTGAACTTGTCGGTGAGGATGCCTTTCTGCATGGGGCTGTACGCGACCACGCCGATGTTGTTCGCCTCGCAGAACGGCAGAATCTTCTTTTCAATGTCGCGTTCCAGCATGCTGTACGGCGGCTGCAAAGATGTAACCGGATGAATTTTCTGTGCCCGCCGCAACTGTTCGACGTTGAAATTACAAACTCCCGCGTACCTTATTTTACCTTCTTGCACTAGCGCCGCGACGGCTTCCCACGCTTCCTCGATGTTTTCGTCCGGATCTGGCCAGTGGATCTGATAGAGGTCGATAACGTCGAGTTGCAGACGCTTGAGACTGGCCTCCACTTCCGCACGCACGCTGTCCTTTTTCAGATTGCGCAGGATATTCCTGCCGGCGTCCCAGGTGAGTCCGCACTTGGTTGCCACGATTGGTTTTTCGCCGTACTCTTTGATGGCGCTGCCAACAATTTCTTCGGAGTGGCCAAGACCGTAAACGGGTGCCGTGTCGATCCAGTTGATGCCGAGCTCCAGCGCGCGGACGATGACGGCGACGGAGTCACGGTCATCCTGGCTGCCCCAGCTAAATTCCCAGCCACCGCCGCCGATCGCCCAGGTGCCCAGGCCAAGTGCCGTAATCTCGAGGTCGGAATTGCCAAGTTTTTTCATGTTCATCGGTATGCCTCTTTGTACTACAAGCTCGTAAAGCCTTGTTTTCTTAGCAAGGTTTTCTTTCTGGGTTTGTAATTTTCAAATCACAAATCACGATGACCAAAATCCAAACAACAACTACCGTCCCCAAAAAGGTTGACAAAATTAGTGGCATATGCTTGGAATTTGTCATTTGGAATTTGTGGCTTCGCCGCTCCAGGTCAATCCGTGGCTTATCTTTGGCTGTGGCTCTGCCGCGCTAGGGCAGTCTTTGTATTATTACAAAACTTGCTTATGATAGTAAATTTTGATATAAATATCAACATGATCGAGACCAGCGTCATTATTCCAACGTATAATCGCCTGAACTTTTTGCGGGAAGCGGTGGCGTCCGTTCTAAACCAGAGCTGGCGTGACTTCGAACTGATCGTCGTCGATGACGGCTCCACAGATGGGACGCGAGCGTACGTCGAGGGATTAGGCGCTGAAATCATCTATTTGTACCAGGACAATCGCGGTCCCAGCGCGGCGCGCAATCGCGGTATCGCGGCGGTCAGGGGGGAGTTTGTCACGTTCCTTGATTCGGATGACCTGTGGCAGAAAAACAAACTGAAAGTTCAGATCGATTTTATGCACGCGCACCCGGATGCCATGGTCTGCTACACGGACGAAATTTGGATCCGGCACGGTGTGCGTGTCAACCAAAAGAAAAAGCACCGCAAATTCTCCGGATGGATTTTCGAGAAATGCGTGCCGTTGTGCATCGTCAGCCCCTCCTCTGTCTTGATGCGATGCGAGTTTTTCGATGGGGTCGGGCTGTTTGACGAGGATTTGCCGGCGTGCGAAGACTACGACCTCTGGCTGCGCGCCGCACTCAGATTTCCCTTTCACTTTATCCCACAAAAACTGATCATCAAAAAAGGCGGGCATCCCGGTCAACTTTCGGCCGGGTGGGGACTGGACCGCCACCGCGTCACCGCGCTGCTCAAGCTTCTGCGCGAACCCGAATTGACAGACAAAGCCAAAGATCTGGTCATTGCGACCATCACTGAGAAATGCCGAATTCTTGAACAGGGGTTTCGCAAGCGGGGCAAAATCGAGGAGGCGAACTACTACCGGAAGCTCGTGAGCGAAAGAGGGCTCACCTGATTAATTCATACCTTTGGCCACAGCGGCACAGAGGACGCTAAGAATCTGCCTGCAAGCTAACAGCTGACAGCTGAATAGTCACGGCAAAACAAAGCCAGGCCAAAATTACTTTGACTCTTTTCGCTGGAATCTCTATTTTGAAGCTCCTGCGCAAATGCACATGTGGAGAATTTGTCAGACAACGGTAGTGGAGAAGTCCACGATTAACTCATGTCCGAAAAGCATTCCCGCGAAAAACTGATCACCATAGACGTGGGCAACAGCCGCATCAAGCTGGGGCTGTTTGAAAAGAATCGTGACTTTAGGCCGGGTGGGGCTTTGCCTGAATATATCCGGTCTATGGCCATAAACCTGGACGAGGCTGTGCCGTGGGATGAGCTTACGTCCTGGACCGCTGACGCGCCGGGGAGTGTCCATTCCGTGATTCTGGGCGGGGTGAATCCGCGCGGGCGGGACATGATTCTGGATAATTGGCCGAAGTCTATCTGGCCGGAACCGGTTGTGATCGACAATCCCTTCATTTTGCCCATCAAGATCAATGTCAATTCACCGCGCACGGTGGGCGTGGACCGGCTGCTCAACGCCATCGCCGGCAACATCATCCGGCCGCCGGGCAAACCCATGCTCATCATCGACAGCGGCACGGCGACCACTGTCGATCTCGTGGCCGCGGACGGTGCTTTCGAAGGCGGCGCTATTCTGCCCGGTTTCCAGCTTGGCGCGACGGCGCTGCACCAGTACACGGCGCTGTTGCCGCATATCAGCAACCCTGAGCTGGCCCGGCGCACGCCCGATCCGGTCGGCAAGAACACAAGAGACGCACTCAAAAGCGGGCTTTTCTGGGGACAATTGGGCGCGGTAAAGGAACTCGTGCGGCACTACCAGCAAACACTTACCACCAAACCGATTTGCCTTGTAACCGGCGGCGCTGGCAGGCTGCTGATGCCACAGATGCCAGAAGAAACCATCCACGAGCCTTATCTGGCGTTGCAGGGTCTGGTGATTGTAGGACACTCTTTGAATAACAAAAGAAACGTGCAGAATCGGGGGAACAGGAAGTGAAAGTAGCCATCGTTGGCTGGTCTAATGCGCCTCGAGCCAGTTGGGGCCGATGCCTATCTCGGCCTTGATTGGAACATCCAGCGGCAGGGCATGCTCCATTTCGTGCTTGACGAGCTTCTTAATCTCATCAACCTCGGATTTTGGTGTTTCGAACACAAGTTCATCGTGTACCTGCATGATCATTTTGGTCTTATAACCGCGTTCGTTCAGTTTTTTCCAAATGTTGATCATTGCCACTTTGATCAATTCGGCCGCCGAACCCTGGATCGGGGTATTCACGGCTGTGCGTCTGGCAAATTCGCGGATGTTGCGGTTTTTGCTGTTGATTTCCGGCAGGTAGCGTCGTCGGTTTAGGATGGTGGTCACGAAACCATTTTTCTCCGCCTGCTGGTGGGTCCGGTCGATGAACTCTTTCACTTTGTAGTAGAGGGCGAAATAACTCGTGATAAAATCGCGCGCCTCTTCGTTTGAGATGTGCAACCGCGAGGCGAGTCCGTAAATGCCCATGCCGTACATGATGCCAAAGTTGATCTCCTTCGCCCGCCGGCGATGCTCATGCGTCAAATCTTCCGGCGGCACCTGAAATATCAGCGATGCTGTCTTCGAATGAATGTCTTCCTCATTTTGAAACGCTTCCAGCAGCACCGGGTCTTTGGACAAGTGCGCCATCACCCGCAGCTCGATCTGCGAGTAATCCGCGTCGAGAATAACGTGGTCTCTGTCTTCGGGCACGAAAGCGCGCCGAATTTCCCTTCCCATGTCGGTCCGAATCGGAATATTCTGCAAGTTGGGATCGCTGGAAGACAGCCGGCCCGTGGCGGCCACTGTCTGATTGTATGAGGTGTGGAGCCGGCCGGTCTCCGGATTCACCAGGCCAGGCAGGGCGTCAACGTACGTCGATTTTAATTTGGTGAGTTCGCGGTATTCCAGCAACATGCGCGGGAGGTCGTGTAGTGCAGCCAACTCCTCCAGCACTTTTGCGTCGGTGGAGTAGCCGGTCTTCGTGCGCTTTTTTTTCGGCAGTTGCAGTTTTTCGAACAGGATCTCGCCGAGTTGTTGCGTAGAGTTGATGTTGAACTCTTCTCCCGCCATTTCATAAATGCTCTTCACCAGGCCGTCCACCTGTTTTTTCATCCGTATGGACATTTTGTTCAGGAAATCGAGATCGAGCGCCACGCCGGTCTTTTCCATGTCTGCCAGCACGTGAATGAGCGGAATTTCCACATCCCGGAAGAGGTCGGTCAGATTTGCGCGTTGCAACTGCTGCTCAAATTTCTCGGTCAGCTTCAGCGTAATATCTGCATCTTCGCAGGCATACTCTGCTACTCTGCCTAACTCAACTTCAGCAATGCTGAGTTGATTTTTGCCTTTGCCGATCAAGTCTGAGATCGAAATTTTCTGAAAGTTTAGATGCTCAAGTGCCAGGGCGTCCAGATTGTGCTGCCGGAATGTGGGATTGATCAGATACGATGCCACCATCGTATCGAAAGAGATTCCTTGCAGCGCAATGCCGTGGCGCGCCAGCACCAACATGTCATATTTGATGTTGTGACCAGATTTTTTCTTGTTCGGGTCTTCCAGAATAGGTTTCAGAGAATCATTCAACGGCAGGCCACCGAACAGGTCACCATCTGCTTTCAGGAACATTTCGCGCACGACGGACGGTCCGTTCCCTACCGGGCGTTTCTCCACGTGAACCGGCACGTAGAATGCTTCGCCTGCCTTGGCGGAAAACGCAAGCCCGACGACCTCTGCCCGCATCGGGTCCCGGTCCGTGGTTTCGACATCGACCACGAAGTGTTCGGCGCTCTGCAGGATGCGGAGCAGTTTCTGGATTTTGTCTGGCGAGTCCACGATTTCGCTTGTGATTTTCTTGCTTTTCTGTCCGATCTGGAAACGCTCCACAAGGCTGGTGAATTCCAACCCCTTTAGCAACTCAACAATCATTTCATGGTCTGGTTCGACACACTTCAGGGACTCTGGCTCAATGTCCAGAGGAACGTCCCGATCAATCGTGACAAGCCGTTTTGAGAGTAGGGCAACGTCGTGGCAGGTTTTCAAATTTTCGCGGATATTGGCTCGACTTACTTTTTCAGCGTTTTCCAGAACGGCCTCCAAACTGCCGAATTCCTCTATCAACCGCACGGCCGTCTTGTTCCCGATACCCCTCACTCCTGGCACATTGTCCGAGACGTCCCCCATCAAAGCGAGATAGTCAATAATCTTGTCCGGTGGCAGTCCAACTTTTTGCAGCACGCCAGTCTCATCCAGAATCTCAACATCCTCTCCGGCTCTCTTTGGGTTATAGAGTCTGGTTTGTTTGTCCACCAACTGCATGAAGTCCTTGTCGCCGCTCACCAGGTAGGTCATAAAGTCCTTATTCTCGGCACGCTTCGCCAGAGTACCGATCACGTCGTCCGCTTCAAAGCCTTCGACTTCGATTCTGGGGATATTGAGCGCATCGATGACCTGATGGATCATGGGAATCTGGTCGCGCATATCATCCGGCATTTTCTGGCGCGTGGCTTTGTACTCGCTGTATAGCTTGTGGCGAAAGGTCGGCCCCTTGGGATCGAAAATAACGGCAAGATTGTCCGGCTTTTCGTTGTCAAGAATCATAAACAAAAATCTAAGAAAACCGAAAACAGCGCTGGTGTTCTGGCCTTTGGAGTTAATAAGGGGATTCTTGATAAAGGCGAAATACGAGCGGTAGGCGATGGCAGATCCATCGATGAGGAACAGGGACTTCTGCGACATGTGTCTTCCTGAAAGGTTCGGGCTTGTCATATTCAATTTCAGCCCAATATAGCGGGAAAATGCCAAAGAGTCAAAGGCTTACTTTTTGATTTGATTGTTAAGACATTTTTTCTAACTTGTCGGGACAAAGTTTCGCAATAAAAAACAAGGAACGAATGATGAACCAAAATCCCCCAAACCAGCAAATAAATGTAGAACTCGGCGAGAAAGAAGCAGAAGGTATCTACTCCAATCTGGCGTTGATTTCCCATTCGCCGGCGGAATTCATCATCGATTTCACTCGCATGCTGCCCGGTGTGCCGAAAACGAAAGTCTATGCGCGCATCATCATGACGCCGCAGCACGCGAAATCATTCTTGCACGCTCTGAAGGAAAACGTTGGCAAATATGAAAAGCAGTTCGAAGAAATCAAGGTATACAATCAAGCGGGATCGCAACAATCGATAGGTTTCAGCCCGCAGCAGCAGGCGGGTAAGACGAAGTAGAGCTAAGTCATCCCCTCAGTCAAGAAAGCCACTGAGACAGAAGGTCTAAAACAGCGGTTTGCCGGCCAGCTCGAACAGCATGAAGACAATGAAAAACAGCGTCCCGCCGCCAAAGACCAGAGTAGCAGCGAATACCATGAGGCCCTCCTTTAGCTCTTCCCCGTGGGCCAAAGCAGGCGCGATGCTAACGGTTGCATCCCCGCAGAGTTTGGTCTGACAGGCAAGCCGTATGCCGCTCTTTTCATTCAAATGAAGCTTCTCTTTCCAGGTCATCGGCGTGACGCAATCCTTCGGGTCCACTTTGATTCGGTCGCTACCGCAGAGGCCAAAGCCATGACAATCAAAGAGTTTCCCGAGACCGCCGTAAACCGATACCTTGTTCTTCAGTGCAATCTTGCGCAGGTCCTGTCCCTCATCGGCCGTAATTGTAATGTTGGCTTCCTGAAATTCGACTGATGGCATAAGTATTCTCCTCATTGTTTGATGAAACATGCTTGATAACGAATGCTTTGGAACTGCCTTATGGGAATTACTCGTCGGCGTGCTGCTCTGCTAATCGCTCCTCAGCAGCTTTCGCCAGTTGTGTGCCCGGATGCTTTTCGATTATTTCTTGCCAGTGTCTGGCCGCCTCCTCGTGGTTGTGCTGCGCCTCCTGAATTTCGGCCAGATAGTAAAGCCCGAACAGGTAATCGGGCTCTTTTTCTAAGACTTCCTGCAACAGTTCAATAGCCCTGCTATCGTTCCTAAGATTGTGGTAGGTCAGCGCCATTGCGATCTTGATGTCTTTGTTGTCGGGCTCAATTTCAAGATGTATTTTATAGTAGTTGAGGGCCTTGTCGTGGCTGCCGGCAATGGAATACATCACTGCCAGACTGTCCATAGCAACCAGATCTTTCGGGTTGGCTTCCAGGTTCTTTTTCAGGCGTTCAAGTGTAGCATGTACCTGCTGCATAGCAGCCATATTGGGCGACTCGTTCTGCGCCGCATTGTTTGTACTCGCCTGGACGATCGGGTCAGGATCCTTGTTTTTCCAGAACAGTAAGATTACGATGACAGCAAAGATCGGTATCAATAAGAACGCCCCAAATGAATGAAGCCAGTTTTGCTTTTGTGGCCTCATTGTTCCGCCCGCCTGTTTAACGGCCTTGTCCTGGGAGGCGGCTGCACCGCAAGCATGACAAAACCTGGCGTCCGGTTTTATTTTTTCTCCGCATTTTGTGCAAAACACCTGCTACTCCTCCTAATATTATTTTGTTACGAAGTCGCTGAATATGCGCTCCAGAACATCAACCTTCTTTTCCTGGTCAGTCTGTAAATAGATCAGAGCCAGGTTTCGAATCATTCGCGCGAGAATGTCTCTCGGTTGAACAGGGGCGAGGTACAAATCCAAAAACGGATACCCCATCTTGTTGAGAAAAGCCGAACACTCCTGCTTCGAGAGAATGTTCCCACCGTTAAACGCGTCGATATAGAACACGTCGCTCTTGTCGCCACATCGCAACATGAAATGCCCTGGCAGGCCAACACCGTCGATGGGCAGATCAAGTCGCCGCGCCACAAACAGGTAAATCGCCGACAGACTAATCGGAATGCCAAGTTGCCGGTCCAGCACGCGGTTCAGGTAACTGTTCTGAGGATCGTAGTAGGCGTTTGCGTTGCCACGAAATCCTTTTTCATGAAAGAGAAAGTCGCTTATCAGATTAATGCGATTGCGCTGATCCGTTTCGCCGCCGATCCGTTCTCTTGCCTCCTGCGCAAGATCGTCGATCTGCTTGATATAGTTTTCAATGTCAATAGATGGGTATTCGATCGTGGCAAGAATGAAACTCGCCTTCTCGAGATCAAACTCGGAACGGTTCAAGGTTTCAAGCGTCTGCGCCAGCACGTCCAAACGGCGCTCTTCAAGCATCACGCTCGCCTCTATGCGAATTCGCCCTTCGACATCGCGTGTAACAACTTTTTCGAGCTGGTTGTAAGCCGGTTCTCCCAAATCATGGAGATGGCGACGAGCGAGAAATCTTACCTTGCGGTCGTCATCGCCCAGAAGCGTGATGAGCGCATCGATTTTTCTAGAGTGGCGTGCCTTTGCCTCTGCCAGCATCGCCTCACGCTCTTTTCTTAAATAATTCTTTTTCGAAGCGATTCTCCGTGCCATCGAGCAGCCGGCGGATATTCCCACGATGTGTGTAAAATATGAGACAACCAATGAGCACGCTGAAGAACAGGGATGAGTTCGACGTCTGCCTGCCCATCCGGTCCATCATCATCAGGACGAACGGAATGGACGAAACGGCCGTGATGGAACCCAGTGAAACGTAGCGTGTGGCGATAACGACAGTCGCGAAGATGGAGAAACAAATCAACGCCACCCATGGGTAAATAGCGAGCAGGACGCCTGCCGCAGTGGCAACGCCTTTGCCGCCTTTGAACAATGCCAGCACGGTCCAGATGTGGCCGACCACGACCGCGGTACCGGCAATAATCTGCACGAGTTCATGCTCGATAGGCATCGCATCAATACGGATTCTCGATACCAAGGCAGCAGCCAACATGCCCTTGCCGATATCTATCAACGCCACGACTAAACCGGCTTGCCAACCGAGTACGCGCAATGCGTTGGTACCGCCGGCATTCCCGCTGCCATACTCGCGTATGTCTATCCGCCGGGTCATCCTTCCCCAAACAATGCTGGTCGGGAAAGAGCCTATCAGGTATGAAAGAAGCACAATCAGAATTAGTGAATACATCCTTTCCCTCCGAAAAATGCAACTCCGGTAGGACTCACAACCAGAGATGCGTCAAACTTTCATGTCCTCCTTAACGGCAAGCAAAAAGTAAATTGCAATTTAATCGCATGACATGTAAAATGCAAGGACAAATACGGCGTCACGTGGTGATGGTACACGACGAAATCCTGCATCGCCCCTCGCACAAGAAAATGCTTCTACATATGGAACGACAATAGATTCAAAAGCGTTAAATATATTTATGCTGGCGGCATGAATTACAGCATTTTTATTAGACTCATGCCGACACATTCCTCGCGCGGCGGAGACGCAAAATTCCAAACTTGTCCCTGAGTGTTTTTATCAGGGATCCCAATTGGCCAAACCCCAAACGAAAAGTGCGACAAGCGTAGAAGGAAGAGCGCAAAACGAGCACTGCCATGAACTTTGGTCGAATTGGAATTTTCTTGCAAAAAAATGTAAAAGTTCAGGACTAATACTTATAGGAGACGCAATGAACATCAGAATTCCTGTGTTCACCAGCCTGATATGCCTGGCAGCCCTATCCGGCCCACTGAGTGGACAAACCGCTGAGGAATTGAATGGCCAGGCCCTGGAGCTGATCCAAACAGGCGATATTCCTCAGGCAATTGAAACGTTGCAAAAAGCCATCAAGACCGATTCGACATTTGCGAAATCCTACATCAACCTCGGGTTTCTTTATTATTCCAATAACATGCTGAAAGAAGCCATCCTGCTTTATCTCAAAGCACTGCAGTTCGACGCTGAAGACCCGCTCGCACACAACAATCTTGGCGCTGCGTTACTTGCTGCCGGCGACTATCGGCGCGCTATCTATGAATACAAGCTGGCAATCGAGTACAACTCCGACTATGCCGAAGCCCACAACAACCTCTCCTTTGCCCTGCACTCAATTGGGGCGAGTGATCTGGCGATCAAAGAGGCGCAGAAAGCGATTGAGATCAATCCTGAGTACGCCAGGGCCCACAACAACATGGGAATGGCTTACAACTCAAAGGGCCAATATGGAGAGGCTGAAAAGCAGTTCAAAAAAGCGCTGGAACTAGCCCCCAATATGGTTGTCTCACTCAATAATCTTGGTACTACCTACCGTTTTGAAGGCAAGTTCAGCGAGAGCATCGAATTGCACAAAAAGGCTATCGCGCTCGACACGCTTAATGTGGAATCATACAACAGCCTCGGGCTGGCGTACATGAACAGCGGCAATATCGAGACTGCCATCAAGTGGTTTGAAAAAACGCTGGAGATCGTGCCCAATTATACCGTTGCGCACAACAATCTTTCCTACGCCTATTTTGAGAAATTCAACTACGGCATGGCCATGCAGCACGCCAAAGCAGCAGAGCGGTACGGCCTGAAGGTATCGCCGCAATACATGGATGACCTGGAAAAAGCGCTCGACCCGCAATACTTGCGTGCCCGGCACATCCTTGTGAAGACAAAGGCGGCAGCAGATTCCATTGTGATCCAAGTTGGCGCCGGTGCAAGTTTTCCAGAGCTGGCGCTCAATAAATCATTAGACAAGAACACGGCTTCAAAAGGCGGCGACCTGGGTTACTTCAAGAAGGGGGATATGTCAGCAGAGTTTGAGAATGCCATTCTGGGCACAAAGGTTGGTAAGGTGAGCGGCGTGGTCAAGACTGACCTGGGGTATCATGTTTTTCAGAGGTTGAAATGACCAGAAGAATCGGCAACGCGAAATCATCAGGAGGGAACATATTAGAATCCAACAATAACTCCAACGCGATTTCCGAAAATGTAAGGACTTGCAGACCAGCTCTTTGATGGCTGCCTGTACCTGTTCACGAGCGCATTTCCGACCGAGTAGCCGATGACACCCCCTACAACGATGTCCGCGCCCCAGTGATTGCGGCTTTCGATGCGCTGCATGGCGACTGATACCGCGATCGTATAAGCCGGGATCTTGATCCACAAGTGGTCGTATTGTTTGGCAAGAACGGTCATCATGGCAAACGCGCTGGTCGTGTGTCCCGAAGGAAACGAACGTGAGTCTGTCGTACTTCGAAATTTAAAAGGCTCAAACTCAGTTGTACCTGCACCGGTGTAGGGACGAGATCTCCCCAAAACCCTTTTTCCTAATTGTGTGATAGCTCCTGCTATTAGAAACGATTCAACCACCAAACGTGTCGTCTCTAAAAGCTTTTTATCATCAAGAATGAGACCCCCGGCAAGCATGGACACTGATAAACCCGCCAGAACAAAGTTAGAAGAAATCACGTCATAACCATCGCCAATTTTTGCCAACCCAATGGCGGGTTTTACATAGAAATCATCCCTTTCGATAAAGTTTTTATCGATACGATCGTCTAACAAAGTCATGAAGCCGGTGGTTGCGACAGTAAGAGCGAGCAGTTTCAAGCTGCTGTCCCGGCTTAGACGGAATGGAGAGGAGAGAACATGCAAAATATCACCGCCCACCGTGGAAGCGATGGAGTTGGACGGACTTTGTTTTGGTGGATCTTGTAGCTCTTGTCCGTGTCCGCTGCTCTGCAGTGAGAGCATTGCGAACCAAAAGATGACTACCTCAACCCGCCCGCTCATGGTCAATAAGAATCCTGTGGAGTGTGCATAGCGCAATTTACGTTTACAATCTCACCATTTATTTTCAAAAGCTGAAAATCGAGATTTATTATGGAGAACAAGGCAATGAAATTCATGAACACGCTACCCGTTTTAGCGAGAATTGTTGAGAGGCAGAGAGACCGTAACACTCGTTCCTTTTGACACTTCACTATCTACTAAGATTTTGCCATCATGAGCATCCACTATCCATTTGCAAATAGACAAGCCAAGACCACTACCACCGTTTCTTGCACGACTTCGGGCTTTATCAACGCGGTAAAATCGGTCAAAAATGTGAGGGAGGTTTTCTCGTGGGATGCCAATGCCTGTATCGACGATCACAAATTCGACATTCTTTTCATCGCTGCTTAAGGCTACTTCTATCTTACCTGTCCTGGTAAACCTGACAGCGTTATCACATAGATTCAAGACAAGTCTGTGAATTAGCTGCTTGTCGGCTGATAATAGAATTTCATCACAATGCTTCAGCCGAATTCTGATTGGGCGGCTATCGACGAGGGACATCATATCATCGACTGCATCCTTAACAAGTTCGTCAAATCGAAATGTGTTTTTCTGAATAGGGTAATTGCCTGTGTCTGATTGCGCAAGCAGCATTAGATTCTCCACAATCCTACTCATAAGAATAGCCTTGTCCAGTGACTTCTGTATAGAAGCGCGGAGATCATCGGAGAGATCGCTTTTTTGATAGGCGAGCTCCAGTTCACCTCGAAGCGTCGTGAGCGGTGTTCGTAATTCATGCGCCGCGTCCTGGGTAAATTGCTGCACCCGATTAATGCCCTCCTCCAGACGTGCAATCATGCGATTTAAGGTAGAGACAAGCTTGCCAAATTCATCCTTGCCTGTGTATTCTGGGAGCCGCTCGCTCAGATTTGTCATGGTGATTTTTTCAGTTGCTTCAGCAGAGGCGACTACCGGGCGCATTGCAATGCCGGCGAGAAAGCGTCCGCCAAGCAGGACTAAAATGAACGTTAGGGGAACGCCAAGCAGGAGTATTTCTGCAAGCTCATCCGCTACCTCAAAGAAGGTTTGGTTTTCCATGCCAACAACAAGTGTTCCCCAATTGGGTTTGGTGATGACGGCACGATAGAATTTTCCGCCAAGGCGTTGATTGTAAAATCCCTCCGCTTTGGAAAGAAAGCCTTCAGGAAGCAAAAGTTGAACGTTTTTTATGCCACCATCGCTGTAAGTGTGCCGACCCGTCTCTGTTTTCACAGAGAAAATCACAAATTGATCTTTATAACCGTACATCTCCTTGAGATCATCGAGGAAGTCGTCAGCGAGTGAATCGCGGGTAGCTCCTGTCACCGATAACAAACCGGTAAAATCCGCTTCGAAAAGGGCGATCATCTGGTCCCGCTCCAATTGCAATTTTTTGTCAATCTCTTCCTTAAGGCCGAGGTAAAGCGCTAACGCGCCAGCAACGAGTAGAAAAAAGAAAACGCTTAAGTAGATCAGCGTGATTAAGGAGGTCAGGCGTGTACGGATAGAATACTTCATTTTTCAGGATCTCGAATGACGTAGCCGCCATTTCGTACCGTATGAATAAGGCGTTGTTGATCCCTCTCAATTTTATTTCTTATGCGGCGAATGTAAACCTCAATCAAATTGTAATCGCTGCTGAAGTGAAAATCCCAGACATGTTCGGCGATCATACCTTTACTCAAGAGACGGTTTTTGTTTCTCAAAAGGTATTCGAGGATAGCGTATTCTCTGTTGGTCAGCTCAATGAGTCTATCTTTAAGTCGGACTTCATGGGTAAGGGGATCCAGAATTAAATTTCCAGTCCTCAAAACGGGTGCCCTACTCGATGATTGTCTGCGCAAAAGCGAACGCACTCTTGCCCGCAATTCCGCAACAGCAAAAGGCTTCCGAAGATAGTCGTCCGCACCAGCGTCCAGTCCCATAACTCGGTCATGAACATCACCCCGGGCAGTCAGGATGAGCACTGGCGTTTGTATACCTTCTTTGCGCAACGTCTTTAGGACAGCAAGGCCGTCTTTTTTGGGTAGCATGATATCGAGAATTAGCAAGTCGTAAGATTCAGATAACGCCAACTCTTGACCTTTAGCGCCATCGTGGGCGATATCCACGGCGTGCTTTTCTTCTGTCATGGCCTTTTTGACAAAAGCGGCAACATCTTGCTCGTCTTCAATGACTAAAATGCGCATTTAATCCACACAATTGGCTTCTTAGACGTCGCGATTCAAGCGCGCTGTAAAGCGTCGCCCGCTTCCGACTCGTTCAACAGAATCGGCTTAGTTCATGTTGATGAATCCGTACTTGGTTAAGAGTAATTTCTCGTCCTGAACAAGCCCGATTCCGGGAGCGTAGGTTTTGAATTCCCTTTCCAGAAGATTGAGAGCCGAGCCTTCTTTTGTCTTTAGGCATTTGGAGAACGAACCCGCTGGGGTCTCGAACATGTAGTCAAGACTGAGGATCTCGGCTCGGTCCATTGCCGCAGCAGGGGCAATCTCCTGATAGTACTTCATGCCCACTCTCGGTTTGCCGGGCATGATCAGGCCAGCCCTCGCACGGTTCTTGCCGGCGAGCCAAGCACCGTGGTGACTAACCAGTTTTCCATCCTTGTACATATCAACGTTTTCACCAAAATAGAAGACGTCGTTTGTTCTCTCACAGATGGCAAAAAAATTTCTTGAAACTTCAATGAGATTGCCGTTTTTCCATTCCCTCTCTTCAACGACTCGAGTGATGACCCCTTTCACTTTCTTGGTTTCATCAAGAACAGTTATCGATAGTTTTTCATAGTTCCTCCCCAAGAAGCCGGTCTTTCCCTCCAGAACGAGTTGGAATCCAGGCTCCAGAATGAAGTACTGGTTGCGTCCTGTTGGAACCAAGGTGCGTTCCGAAATACCAAACTCCTCCTGCCACATCGAGTTCTGGGGACCTACGCAACCAGCCGCACAAACCGCAACTATCATCCAAATTGTCAATGCTGCACGAATTCTGTTTCTCATGTCATGCTCCTCACGTATAGAACTCTAAGGATATCCGCAAAGTCCCGCCAGGATCAATTTTGATTTCATCATCATATTGTGGGCTATCTCAAAGCTTCGCCCGTGGCTTGGAATCATAGCGCACAAATCTCCCTCTGTTTTGGGTAGAGAGCGATTTCTGGTATTGTCCAACTTTAGAACTAAAACTCCCAACTCACTCCTATGAATGGCAGAATACCAAACCAGGTTTCTGCTTCGACTTCAGAGCGAAAACTATCAGCACTTTCTTCCAATATGGAAAAGTCAAAATTATTGACATTTACATGATTATATGCATTAATAAGATGAAGAAAAACAGTAATTTTCCCTTTTGAAATATTAAAATATCTATTAACTCTGATATCCAAACGATGATATGCAGGGTATCGGTTACCGTTGAATAGACCGTAATCGTGATAATAGGCAAACGTCCCATCACCTCTGGCTATGCGCTTTACCTCAAAAGGGGTATAGGGCCAACCCGTTCGATATTGCCAGGCAAAATTGAAATGCCATTTTGTACTGGCACGATAATTAACGTCGAGATTGACGGTATGTCTTTGATCCCAGAACCGGGGTAGCTCTCCTGTCTGCTTAACAAGCCTGCCTTCATACTGGACATCTAAAATATCATCCTTCGCATCGGATAGGACATAAGTCAACCACCATGAAAACTTATTCCCGGCATCATATTTCAAATAGAGCTCAACACCCTTGGTGTTTGCTTCATCGACAATCAACTTGATCAGATCATCCCTGGCCTCGGGAAAAAATTCATCAATGTTTCTGAATGTGATATACGCATCCTGCACATGGCTGACTCTCTTTAGGTATCCCTCAGCGCGAAATTGCATGCCATTAGTGAAATGGTGTTCAAGACCAAGCACAAAATGTTTTGACAGTTCAGCCGGATGATATGAAGTTTCGCCGAATTCAATTCTTAACTCATCGATGCCTTGAGTTTGATAAAAATACCCCCATCCTGCCCTCAAAAAGGTGGAACTGGCCAATGCATAAACCATATTTATGCGGGGACTCCATAATTTGTCATCAGTATAGGAAGCATAGTCATACCGAAGACCCGTTTCGAGCGTTAGGGGAGTGAGAATTTGGAAGCGGCTTGACAGATAAAGTCCAATCTGATTGCCGTTCTGATTTTTGTCCGCCTCAAACGTCTCAATTTGATCAATCAAGGTTTCATCCGCGGCGATAAATTCATTCATGATATCTTTGGAATATTCGAATTCTACATTTAGCCTCTTAAGATCCATTCCAAATTTTATGAAGACATTTTTTGACGCCTCGTAAGACCAATCCTGCTTTAGTCCGAAAAGTGTAAAGTCTCTATTGTCATTTATTGTGGCGATGTTCCGATTGCCCTCCGGATCATCATCAAACCGATCCCAGAATCTCTTTTGCGTAACCAAGCCGCCGTATATCAAGGTACGCGCATGCAGTTGCGGGAAAAAAAACGAATTTAGAGTCAGCCAGCCATAGTTATTTCCATATTTTGTATCACTAAAATCTATGTTAGGTCGAATCGTTGGACCTCGTTCAAACTCCTCTTCATCCAGTTTGTACTCATCACTTGCGAGGAAAAAATGGGCGGACAGGGTGTGATTTCCATTAAGCTTATGTTCAATTTTTCCCATAATATCGTAGTATTTCGGAGTAAGTTTAAATTCGTTGTTCGTCAAGGTATTAATGATATCGAGGTATCCTCTTCGTGCAGAGAATAACCATGAGCCCTTATTTCCGTTAAGAGGTCCCATTGAAAAAACGCGCAGATTCATCACACTAAAGCCCAGGGAGGTTAGGCGCTTCCCCTCTTTTGGTGTTTTGGTTGTCATGTTAAGAACACCGCTCATGCGGTCGCCATACTCTGCTGTAAAACCTCCGGTTAAGAAGTCGAGGCCTTCAATTGTTTCAATATCCACAGTACTGAAGAGTCCCCCGCCAAAATCTTTCTGATGAAAGGGCTTATATATTTGCATTCCATCGAGCAAGACTAATACTTCATCCACATCGCCACCGCGGACATTAAATTTTGGTGAAAAATCGTTTGCAGATATACCGGGAATCCTTTGTAAAGCTCTGCTAATATCTTCTGCCCAACCCATGATCCTAATATCTTCACTTGTTAAGGTTTGTCGAACCGAGGGCTCACTACCCATAATTGAATAACTTCCGGGTGTCACCACAATTGCTTTTAGAGGGATGGGTTGTTCTGCCATTTCAATGATTTTCATATCGACTGTTTTGTCAGACGTTATTATAATTTTGTCAAACTTCTGTCTGGCATACCCGATCATATCAAATATCACGATGTACTCTCCGGCGGCCATTTTGGAAATGGTAAATTCTCCGTTTTCATTCGTTGTTGTTCCCCGCCTGGTTCCCGCCAGAGTAATATTAACACCCACTAATGGTTGACCTGTCTTTTTGTCTACAACAGCACCCTTGACCGTCCCATAAGATTTTTTCTCTGAGGTTATAGGGTTTTGGTTACGTTTGGCAACATTATTTTTGTTTTCGGCTGCCATTAAGTTACCAGTGTTCAATAGATAGATCATTGGAAGTAAGAGAAGTGCTTTCATTATAAACCTCCGGATTATTACTTTTCAGAACGACCTTTCGATAAAGCTCTCAATTTATGATCGAATTGGATTCAGGC
>SMXE01000168.1 GCA_004357015.1 Caldithrix sp. | reverse complement strand
AGATGAAGGTAGCCTGAGTCTGCAACTTAAACACTTCAATGCCGACTTCAGTGGATGGGAGGAAAAGGATAAGTTCGTCTCTTTCCCACTGGTCAAGCTGACCGATGATGCTGCCTATTTCGACGGTTTGACTTATCGTCGCGACGGCCCTGATCGGCTGCAAGTTTATGTTGCCATCACGGAAAATGGAAAGGTGCACGAAGAAGAGCTAATCTTTCACCGTATGTAAAACAAGTTTATGCTCTGAAGATTCTGGGAGCAGCCCACAAAATCGCGCGGCTGCGTTGTATTGAAATGAAAACAACAGCACGAACTCTTGCGAACCCCAGCATTGTGTGCTGCTTTGTTAGTTCGAAATTATAGGACTATTGACAATGCTTTTGAGTAGAAGGCAAGTTACATAATTCATGCAAAAGAACAACCAGGTTTTGATTTTATTTATAAACCTTTGAATGCACAAAGCCCGGTTTAGGCTTGAAGCTTGTTCTTAGCCTTAGCGTCAAATGGAGAACAAAAACTCTCAGATTATATCGATCGTCGATTCGCGCTTGCTTTGATATTCTCATATCAAACCTTAACAAAAACACTCTTCAACTCACAATAATTCTCCAACACAGCCAATCCCAGTTCCCGACCCACGCCGCTCTGCTTCACGCCGCCGAACGGCGCCTCCAGGTGGACGCTGTGTCCGGTGTTTATTGAAATCACGCCGGTCTCCACGGCACGAGCAACCCGCAGGGCGCGCCCAATGTCGCGCGTCCAGATGGCACCGGAGAGACCGTAGGTGCTGGCATTGGCAATCCGGATGGCTTCTTCTTCCGAGTCGAACGGCATGGCGCACAACACAGGGCCAAAAATTTCCTCCTGCATGATCTTCATCTGCGGGTCGACGTCGGCAAACAAAGCCGGCGTCAGATACGCACCGCGCTTTAGCTGATTGTCGGCAGGAATACGACCACCACACACCAGCGCGGCGCCCGCCTTCTTGCCTGCGTCGATGTAGCCCTGCACCCGGCTGCGATGCCCGGTCGAGATAAGCGAGCCCATCTCGGTATTGTCGTCCAGAGGGTCGCCAAGCCGCACAGCACGGAACTGGTCCGCGAGTCGATAAAGAAAGTCGCTATAAACTGACTTTTCGATGAGCAGACGGCTGCGCGCACAGCAATCCTGGCCCGCGTTGCCGAGCACGCTCCAGACCGCGCCAGGCACAGCTTCATCGAGATCCGCATCCGCAAAGACGATGTTGGCAGACTTGCCGCCCAATTCCAGCGTCACCCGCTTGATATCGTCAGCAGCTAATTTCATGACGCGCCGACCAACGGCTGTCGAGCCGGTAAAGGAGATCTTGCGCACCAGCGGATGCCGGACCAGCGCCTCACCCGCCTCCTCGCCCCTGCCGGGCACGACGTTCAGCACGCCGGGTGGGATGCCGGCCTCGACAGCCAATTCTGCCAGCCGCCAGGCCGTCAGCGGCGTTTGTTCGGCCGGCTTGACCACCACAGTATTGGCCATAGCCAGCGCCGGCGCCACTTTCCACGAGGTAATGACGATTGGGAAATTCCACGGTACGATCAGCCCGCAAACCCCAATTGGTTCGCGAAACGTCAGGCTCACGCCGGCGGCTGCCACGGGAATGGTGTCTCCGCCAATCTTGTTGATGGCGCCAGCGTAGTACTCGAAACAATTCGCGGCCAGTGCAACCTCGTCGCGCGCCTCCCGGATGGGTTTGCCGACGTTCTGGCATTCAAGCCGCGCGAGGTCCTCAGCATTGTCGCGAATCAACCCGGCAAGCCTCAGCAGCGCGCGCGTTCGATCGCCGCTGTTGAGCGCACGCCACGGCCCGTCGTAAAACGCAGCATGGGCCGCCTTGACGGCCTCGTCCACATCATCGGCGTTTCCCTCGGCCACCTGTGCGAGCGTCTCGCCGGTGGCGGGATTCAAGATATCTGAAAAAATCTCAGATTTTGGTGGAACGTCTTTGCCGGCAATGAAAAGTTTTTTGTGTTCCATCGTTTTCCTAAGCGGCTGATTCAGGCAGGTATCAATTAAATGATGAAAATGATGAATAAAATATAGCGGTTCTACCTCTCGGTGTCAACAGGAATCATACAGCTCCGACTTTCCGCTTGATCTTCGGTGTCACATTGATATATTTCGGAAAATTAATGATTTGTTTGTGATTTGAGGTCACTGTATGACGAAGCGGGAAAAGGCCAAAACAATATTAGCAAAGCTCAACGAACTCTACCCTCACCCTCCGATTCCGTTGAATCACCGCGACCCGTTTACGCTGCTGATCTCGGTTCTGCTTTCGGCACAAACGACGGATGTCATGGTGAACAGGGTCACTCCCGAATTATTTGCCAAAGCGCACACATCGAAGAAAATGGCAAAACTAAACGTTGACGACATTCAAAGCATCATCAAGCGGGTGGGACTGGCGCCGAGTAAGGCAAAGGCTATCGCAGGCCTGGCGCAAATTCTCCTCGATAAACACAGTGGCCAGGTGCCAGCCAACTTTGAAGATTTGGAGGCGCTGCCCGGAGTCGGGCACAAAACCGCTTCCGTCGTGATGGCGCAGGCATTCGGCATGCCGGCATTTCCCGTGGACACGCACATCCACCGGCTGGCCTACCGCTGGGCGCTGTCAAACGGCAAGTCGGTAGTGCAAACGGAAAATGACCTGAAGCGCATCTTTCCGCGCGAACGCTGGAACGACCTGCATTTGCAGATCATCTATTTTGGCAGGGAGCACTGTCCGGCAAGAAATCACAAGCGGGAGGAATGTCCGCTGTGCAGTGTGGTTGGGAGGAAAACGGGGTTTCGTTAACTCGGCGCTGCCCACGACTTTTTGTTTGCATTTTGGGCTAAAATTTGTCATTATACGCTTGCACGGCAAGCCTAATTTAAGTAATATCCTGTCAGAATATCAACAACAACGGGATAAACTTCTGCGGTCTTCTCACCCGAGTCTCTTCAACTAATATTACACGGAGGTCATCGTGAAGGGAACAATTCGATTCAAGAAACTCTTGGCCATCACCAAGAACGTTGTCTTTTTTTTCCTGCTGGCATCTTGCGCAGTCAACCCGGTAACGGGAAAAAGAGAACTCAGTCTGCTCAGCGAAAGCCAGGAAATTAAACTCGGCGCAGAGTCAGACCCCGCCATCGTTGCGCAGTTCGGCTTGTACGACGACCCTGAGATTTCAAAATTCCTGGACAACATGGGCCAGAAAATGGCAAAAGTCTCTCACCGGCCCACCCTGCAGTTTTATTTTCGCGTTCTGGGCAGTCCCGTAATAAATGCCTTCGCGCTGCCGGGCGGCTACGTCTATTTCACCCGCGGCATCCTTGCATACATGAATTCGGAAGCGGAAGTGGCGGGCGTTCTCGGACATGAAATCGGGCACGTGACCGCGCGGCATGGCGCCAAAGCTTACACGCGCGCGCAACTGGCGCAAGTCGGGCTCACTGCCGGCTCTCTTTTCTCCAAGACGTTCAGGCAGTTCGGCGATCTCGCAGCGCAAAGCATTGGGCTGCTTTTCCTGAAATTTGGGCGGGATCAGGAGCGGCAGTCGGACCAACTCGGCGTTGAGTATTCCACCAAAATCGGCTACGATGCCGGCAACATGTCGCATTTCTTCGGTACGCTGAAGCGGTTGAGCAGCGAGAGCGGACAAAGCCTCCCAAGTTGGGCCTCTACCCACCCTGCTCCGGAGAAACGTGAAGCCAAGACCCTGAAACTTGCCCGGGCCGAACAACAAAAATATCCGGGCCAAACTTTCAGCACAAATCGGGATGCGTATCTGAATTTGATCGATGGCCTTGTTTTCGGCGATGATCCAAGGCAGGGCTTTGTCGAAAACGGCACCTTCTACCACCCCGAGCTTGAATTTCAATTTCCTGTTCCGAGCGGCTGGAAGATCTTGAACACACCCGCCGCCGTGCAAATGGGCGAGCCGGAACAGAAAGCCGTGATGCAATTCACCCTCGGCAAAGAACCGAGCGCTCGCAGCGCCGCCGACAAATTTGTTACGCAAGCAGAAGGAACGCTCAACTACTCGAGGTTCAAGAAAGTGCACGGCTTCACTGCTGAAATCAGGCAGGTCACAATTTCCACACAGCAGGGCGCCATCGACGCGCTGGCATATTTTATCGAAAAAGACAAGAACATTTATGTTTTCCTGGGCTTCTCCAAAAAAACGGATTTCAGCCGTTACGAGCCCACTTTCAAGCACACCATGGAAGGGTTCGACCATTTGCGCAATCAGGCGGCAAAAAACGTGAAACCCACGCGTGTGAAAGTGGTTGGCGTGACCGGCAACACCACACTTGACCAGTTCCTCAAAAAATATCCAAGCAAAGAGCTCCCGCCTGACGAGCTGGCGATTTTGAATGGCATGGAACTGACTGACGCACTGAAACGAGGAGATCGGATCAAGGTATTGACCAAATAGAACTGTCAAGCAGTAACTGCAAGAGCCGTTTTACTCCTTTGGCGGCAGTGCTACGGTTAAAGAATGGCTTGACGTTCCTGTTGAAGTTTTGGGCAGTATGTTGATTTGAGTGGGTGAAGTCAAAAGAAATTTACTTGTGCTTACAACACATGTCATTCCTGCGAAAGCAGGAATCCATGTATGCAGAAGATGTTCCAATAGTGGCATGGAGAAGTGAAAGACTGCTATGTTTACATGCTTGGAAGTGAAAAGAACGGTACCTTGTACATTGGGGTTACAGGGAACCTTATGAAAAGAATCCATGAGCATAAGAATAATTTGGTCGAAGGTTTCACGTCGAAGTATCGAGTTCATCGGCTTGTTTATTTTGAGCATACCACTGACATCCACAGCGCACTTGTAAGAGAAAAAAGACTAAAAGCATGGAAGCGGCAATGGAACTAGAGCTTATTGATGGCGAGATTTATATGATGATTTGTTAGGATAATAAATAATGGATCCCTGCTGAAAACGTGCAGGGATGACATTCTGACTGGCAAAATTTTTGTCAGATTGGCGCCTAACGGCTTCGCAAAACCTTATCCGGACACTGATGACTCCAGCAATCCGTTCATTCTGCGGTGAGCTCTTGTGAAGAATTCAGATCAAATAGTGTCTGAACGAAAACATCATTTGGGGTCGTTCCCGCATGCCTTTGGCGGGAATCCCCTGGCTTAGGCAAGGAAATTCCGGCTCAAACTACCCTGCATGTTTTTAGCACGGAAGATTACCGGAATGACATGAGTGATCAAGTTTTCGCTCAGACACTAAGTAAGCCAGTTTCTCTTAGAGGAGGCAATGGCCGAGACAAAACAGTCAGAACTCTATGGCTTGATGGCAGAGTTCGACGGACCTGAACAACTCATCGAAGCTTCCAGGAAGGCTTACGAAGCCGGTTTCCGGCAGATGGATGCCTACACGCCTTTCCCGGTAGAGGGGCTTCCGGAGGCCGTCGGATTTAAAGAGTCGAAGCTGCCGCTGATCGTTCTGATCGGTGCGCTGGTGGGCGGTACCCTTGGGTTTGCCATGCAGTATTTTGCCTCGGTCATTCACTACCCGCTGAACATCGGTGGCAGGCCGTTGAATAGCTGGCCGTCTTTTCTTCCGATCACATTTGAGATGACGATTTTGGTCGCAGCGTTTTCGGCGGTGCTGGGCATGTTTGCGCTCAACGGTCTGCCGCAGCCATACCATCCGGTGTTCAATGTGCCGCGATTTGCGCTGGCGTCACGCGACCGTTTTTTCCTCTGCATCGAGAGCGAGGATGAGAAGTTTGATCCGGAAGAGACAAAGAAATTCCTGGAAAGTTTGCAGCCGAGAGACGTTTTTGAGGTAGATCCTTGAGACTGGAAGATAGAAGATAGAGGATGGAAGATAGCGATGGGAGGTGTTGAGAATGGCTGTCCTCAGAAGTTTGAGGGATTTAGACATATCAATTGGCGCTGACTGAAGCAAAGAAGATTTTTTTGGTAACGATGAATTTTCCCAAGGAAAGATACTCCTTGGCCGACCAGATCAGGCGATCGTCGCGGGCAGTGGGCGCTTTGGTCGCTGAAGGTTGGGCAAGAAGAAGATACCAGGCTGCGTTTGTGAACAAGATGAATGAAGCGCTGGGTGAGGCCATGGAAACGCAAGCATAGTTGGACCACGCATTGGCCTGCAAATATATAGATATGACCGTTTTTAGTGAACTGGATAAGTCGTGGCAGAAAATAGGTGCAATGCTGAATCGGATGATTCAAAAAGCTGATTAATTCTGTAAATTTACCACAAAGTAGAGGCGAAGCTTGCTGGCAAAGGCGGTCATAAAAGTCTGTCCATCTTCCATCCTCCATCTTCCATCTTTTCAGGGAAGGAGTAGGATTTCTGGACCTTTGTTGCTAATCATTGTGCTCGTGTGTCTGGTTCTGTCCGCCTGTCGCCAGGATATGCACGATCAGCCACGATTTGAGCCGCTGGAGAAGAATTCTTTTTTTAGAGATAACCGCGCATCCCGGCCTGTCGTTGCCGGGACTGTGGCGCGTGGCCAGTTGCGCATCGATGAGCACTTTTACGAAGGCAAGAAGAGCGGCGAACTGGTCAACAGCTTCCCGTATCCAATCACGGAAAAGGTGCTGCAAAGAGGAAGAGAGCGATTCGATATTTTCTGCTCGCCCTGCCATGACAAAACTGGCAGCGGACACGGCATGATCGTAGAGCGTGGCTTTCGCCCGCCGCCGTCGTTTCATATTGACCGGTTGCGGGAGATGCCTGTCGGGCATTTTTATGACGTTATCACCAACGGTCTGGGCGCGATGTACAGCTATTCAGAGCGCATTCCGCCAAAAGATCGTTGGGCCATCGTTGCTTATATTCGCGTGCTACAGCTGTCACATAACATGATGATTGAGGAGACTCCGGAAGACATTCGGCAGCAATTGCCAGCCGGAAATGAATAATGGAAGATCTTGAAGCGATAAAACCAGAGTTGAATCGAATTCAGCAGCGCGCGCTGATCATCGGCGTGCTCGGTCTGGCGCTTGCCGGGGCGGGAGCGTTCGTCAGTCCGCAGCAGTTCTTTCGTTCGTATTTGTTCGGCTACCTGTTCTGGATAGGTCTGGCGCTCGGCAGCCTGGTTATTCTTGGGTTGCACCATCTGGTCAGCGGCGGTTGGGGTTTTGTTATTCAACGTATTCTGGAAGCGGCGTCCAGAACAATTCCGGTTTTGGCCGTGCTGTTCCTGCCAATTTTCTTTGGCATGAGCGACCTTTACATCTGGGCGCGGCCGGATGTGGTGGCTGCAGATGAAATTCTGCAACATAAGAGTGCGTATCTGAACATACCTTTTTTCTGGATTCGCGCCGCGGGATATTTTGCTGTCTGGTCCGGATTTATTTACTTTCTGAACAAATGGTCAGTAGAGCAGGACAGGACAGGGGATGCCTCCCTGAGTGACCGGCTTGAGAGAATTGGCGGTCCGAGCATTCTGTTCTATGTGATCACCATGACTCTTGCATCCACCGATTGGGTCATGTCGCTCGACCCGCACTGGTTTTCAACGATTTTTGGATTCATCTTTGTCATCGGTCAGGTCGTCCTCACAATGGCGTTTGCGGCGCTGGTGCTCAGTAAACTCGCTCAGTATAAGCCAATTTCCGACGTCATCGAAAGAAAGCATTTTCATGACCTGGGGAATCTCATGCTCGCGTTTATTTCCTTGTGGGCTTACGTTAACGTCTCGCAGTTTCTCATCATTTGGTCTGGTAATTTGCCCGAAGAAATTCCCTGGTATATTCACCGGATGCAGGGCGGTTGGGGAATACTGTCTGTTTTTGTGGTGGTATTTCATTTTCTGGTACCGTTTGTGCTCCTGTTGATGCGGAGAAATAAACGCCGTGCAAACGTTCTTGCCAAGATCGCCGTCGGCGTCATTCTGGTGCGGTTTTTCGATCTGTACTGGATTATCGCGCCGAACTTTTATCCACATGGAATTCACGTTCACTGGCTGGATGTTGTCACGCCCATCGGTTTGGGGGGGATTTGGGTTGCAGCCTTCATCTGGCAGCTAAAAGGCCGCGCCTTGCTGCCAGTCAATGATCCACGGCTACAAGAGGCATTCGCACATGAGTGAGCAAAAGGATCCGCATAAGAATTACGGATACGAAGTAACCGACGCCAGGTTCAAGCCGATTTTTATCGCCGGCTTGATGCTGTTTTCAGTTGTGGCGCTGGCACTGGTCTTTATATATGGCCTGTTCGGGTTTTTTGGCTCGATGCGGGCCGACAAAATGGCGCCTTCTTCGCCGCTGGCAATGGAACGGCAGTTACCTGACGGCCCGAGGTTACAGGTCGATCCGAATCTGGACTGGCAGATTTTCAACGCCAGGCAGGATTCTGTCTTAAACAGTGCGGGCTGGGTGGTGCGTGAGGCTGGCGTGGTGCGAATCCCGATTGAACGGGCCATGCAGATTGCGCTGCAGCGCGGATTTCCGGTGAGACCGGATTATGATGAGGATGAGAAGTAGAATGATGGAAAAAAGAAGAACTGTTTTTTGGAGCGTAGTAACCTTGTGTCTGTTTGTGCTGGTTGATACAGGCGGTAGTCAGATTCTTTCGTCGAGCGCGCGTCCCGATGCTTTGGCCGACGTCGGTATCGAACAGAGATTGGATGAAGAGCTTCCCCTTGATCTTGTGTTCCGCGATGAGGCCGGCCGTGAGGTGCAGATCGGAGATTATTTCGGTGATAGACCGGTTATTCTCTCTCTCGTTTACTACGAGTGCCCCATGTTGTGCACCATGGTTCTCAACGGTCTGGTCAGCAGCCTGGCAGATCTGGACTTCGACGTCGGCAATGAGTTCGAGGTGGTGACGGTCAGCTTCAATCCCAAGGATACACCCGATCTCGCATCAAGAAAGAAACAGACTTATCTTGGCAAGTACGGGCGCGACGGTGCAGAAGATGGCTGGCATTTCCTGACCGGAGAAGCGGGCTCGATCGAGGCTTTGACTGAGGCGGTTGGTTTTAAGTACAAATTCATACCCGAGACCGGCGAGTTTGTGCACGCGAGCAGCATCATGGTGCTGACCCCACTGGGTAAACTCTCAAAGTATTTTTACGGGATATATTATCCGGAACTCGACCTGAGATTGGGACTTGTGGAAGCCTCGGACAATAAGATCGGGTCGCCGGTGGATCAGATTCTGCTTTACTGCTACCATTACGATCCGACGACGGGCAAATATGGCATGGTGATTATGAATGTCATACGGGTGGCGGGCACGCTGACAGTGCTGATGCTCGTCGGCTTCATGTTGCTCATGTTTCGGCGCGACAGGCAACGTAAAGAACAGGATAACCCGACCGAGACTGTTTTAAGCGAAAGAATGAATTAATGGGCAAAGGATTTCGATTTTTTCCCGATCAGGCATCGGCCCTCGCTGGCGAGGTAGACTTGCTCTATTTTTTTCTAGTCGGAGTAAGCTCAATTTTTGCAGCGTTGATTTTCTTTTTGATTTACATTTTTGCGGTGAAGTACCGCAGACGCTCTGAAGATGAAGTGCCAAAGGAAATTCCTGGCCTGCTGAAGCTGGAGTTGGTCTGGTCGATCATTCCTCTCTTGCTCACAATGGTCGTGTTTGCCTGGGGTGCGACTTTGTATTTTGACAGATACACGCCGCCTGAAGATGCGATGGAGATTTACGTGGTTGGCAAGCAGTGGATGTGGCACATACAGCATCCGACGGGGCAACGCGAAATCAATGAGTTGCACATTCCGGTTAGCCAACCGGTCAAACTCACTATGGCGAGTGAAGATGTCATTCACAGCTTTTATATCCCGGCATTTAGGATAAAGAAAAGATGTTGTGCCCGGAAAATATACCACCATGTGGTTCGAAGCGACCAAACCGGGAGAATATCATTTGTTCTGCGCCGAATATTGTGGCACCAAACACAGCGCAATGATCGGCAAGGTTGTTGTTATGGGACAGGCAGATTACCAAGACTGGCTTGCAGGTGGTAGTTCAAATGAGCCGCTTGAAGTGATTGGCGAGAAAAAATTTCAACAACTTGCCTGCCACACCTGTCACGCAGACAAACCCAACGCGCGCGGGCCGTCTCTGGTTGGCGTTTTTGGCAAGCCGGTCCGGCTGCAGAATGGTCAAATCGTTGTGGTTGACGAAGAATACATCCGCGAGTCCATCCTGAATCCCGGCGCAAAAGTCACCGCTGGTTACAAACCCGTGATGCCGACGTTTAAGGGATAAATCAGTGAGGTGGGCTTGTTGCAGATTACCGCTTACATCAAATCTTTGGCGAAGAGTGGGAGCAATTAGAATATGAGTACAGCAGTTTTCAAACCACGCGGAGATCAACTCGCCGATGAAAGCAACGGCACGACCCGGAACTATCTGAATGCAGGTTTCAGCGCAAAATCATGGTTGCTGACCGTTGACCATAAGAGAATCGCGATTCTCTATTTGATATCGATTACGTTTTTCTTCTTCATCGGTGGTCTGTTTGCCGTGCTCATCCGGCTGGAACTCCTGACCCCGCAGGGGGATTTGATGCAGTCCGAGACCTACAACAAGATGTTTACGATGCACGGCATTGTGATGATCTTCTTGTTTCTCATTCCGTCCATTCCGGCCATTTTTGGCAATTTTCTCATCCCGCTCATGATCGGCGCGCGCGACCTGGCTTTTCCGCGCATAAATCTTCTGAGTTGGTATCTGTATACCATTGCAGGTATGCTGACCATAACGGCGATCATTTTTGGCGGCGTCGATACCGGCTGGACATTTTACACCCCCTACAGTAGCACTTATGCCAACAGCAACGTCATACTTGCCGCGCTGGGGGCGTTTGTCGCCGGGTTTTCGTCCATTCTAACCGGGCTCAACTTCATTGTCACCATCCACAAGATGCGGGCGCCGGGTCTCACCTGGTTCCGGTTGCCGCTGTTTGTCTGGGGGCACTACGCCACCAGCATTATTCAGATTCTGGGAACGCCGGTGATTGCAATCACAATTATCCTGATTGCTCTGGAAAGATTGTTCAAGATCGGTATCTT
>SMXE01000167.1 GCA_004357015.1 Caldithrix sp. | reverse complement strand
GGCTTTAGAGATTTCAACCATTCGGGGATTGCCGGGGTCTTTCCTGACCACATCGATACTCAGAAAGGCCACAAAGCCGAGCGCGATGAGACTTGCTACGATCGGAATTATCAATGAAATCCTCCTTGTCTAATCCTAGTTATATTTGTTCATGGTGTTTGCGATGCCGTTCTCCGCAAAGAAAACGCATGCCTCTGCTGAACGGTGTATAGTTTCAGGAAGCATTCGTTTTTCCTCCCGCGTAAATTTTCCAAGGACAAAATCTACTGTGTCTGCGACAATTCCCTGTGCGAGACCCAGCCGTAGCCTGGAAAACGAAGTATCTTCCAAGCATTCGATAATCGATTTCAGGCCATTGTGGCCGCCCGCACTGCCCTCTCGCCTGAAACGAATCTTTCCAAACGGAAGATTGAAGTCGTCCAGAATGACCAGCAGGTTGCTGAGCGGAATATTGAACTCTCCTATCAATTCGGCAACCGCGACCCCGCTTCGGTTCATATACGTCCGCGGTTTAACCAGGATCACGCTGTGGTCGGCGGTAAGGCGCACCTTGATGCGAGTCGCGTGTTTCGTCCTGCTTTGTCCAATCCTGTCAGTCATGCTGGCGAGTTCATCGAGCACCCTGAAACCAATATTGTGTCGTGTATTCCTGTAACGTAGTCCGGGGTTGCCCAGCCCTACCAGCGCATGTGTGACTGCCATAAACAGGTTGGTTATTCCCTGGCCGCTTCCTCGGCTTCATCTTTTTTCTCGCCAACGATTTCGGGTTCCGTGACTTCTTCTTCCGCTACTTCTTCAACCTCTTCTACCACGACCGCCGGAGGTCTCACAATGGCAATTGACTGGTCTGAATCATTGAGAATGGTGACCTTGTCGATAGAAATATCGGAAATATGGATGGCGTCGCCAACTTCAAGGTCTGTGACGTCAATTTCGAAGTGCTCGGGAATGTCAAGCGGCAGGCATTCAACGTTGAGTTCGCGAATAACGTGTTGCAAGATGCCGCCGTTATTCTTAACGCCGGTTGAGGTTCCGACAAGATGAACGGGAATCGCTACCGTGACCTTTTCAGTGAGCTTAACGCCCAGGAAGTCCACGTGCAGTGGGTTGCTCTGAACCGGGTCCCACTGTACCTCGCGGATGACGCATTTGACCTGGTGTTTCTGGTCAGGGAAGGCGAGGTCCACGATGTTCGCATCTGAATGAATAACGCTCTGAAATTCTTTTAGATCCACGGAAAGTGGTAGAGATTCTTCACCGTGAATATAGTAAATGCCGGGCACTCGTCCCGTGCGCCTCAACCGTCTGCTTTCGCTTCTGCTGAGGTTTTCTCTTTTTTCAACATTAAGCACTTCTGCCATCACACAGTCTCCGGATTTTTAATCAAACAATGAACTTATCGATTCTTCTCCATGTATTCTTTTAATAGCTTCACCAAACAAGGCTGAGGCCGTCAGAATCTCAATCTTATCGAGATGCTTCTCGGGTGGCAAATGCACCGTGTCTGTCACTTTCATCATGGTGATCGGCGCTTTTGTGAGCCGTTCGATGGCCGGCCCCGAGAGCAAAGGGTGCGTGCATGCTACATAAATATCGAGCGCGCTCTGTTCTTTTAGCGCCTTGGCTGCATTGCACAATGTTCCTGCTGTATCCACGATGTCATCGATGATCAAGATGTTGCGGTCTGCCACCTCCCCGATGATGTTCATAATCTCAGCTTCATTGTGTTTGGACCGCCGCTTGTCAATAATCGCGAGCGGGGCGTTCAACCGCTTGGCATAGGCGCGTGCCAGGGTGATGCCGCCTATGTCGGGTGAAAGGACAGTCAGATCCGGCAAATTCATGTCCCTGAAATGATCGCTGAAAATTATGGACGAATACAGATGGTCCACCGGAATGTCAAAGAAGCCCTGAATCTGCGGCGCGTGCAAGTCCATTGTCAGAATTCTGCCGGCGCCGGCCGTGGTCAAAAGATTCGCGACCAGCTTCGCGGTCACTGACACGCGGGGCTGATCTTTCCGGTCCTGCCGGGCATAACCGAAATACGGAATAACCGCCGTTATTCGCTCCGCTGAAGCGCGCCGGGCAGCATCGAGCATGATCAGCAATTCCATCAGGTTGCTGGTGGGCGAGTTCGTGGACTGCACGATAAAGATATCGGCGCCGCGGATGTTCTGGTTATACTTTACCCAGATCTCGCCGTCGCTGAAATAACGGATCTGTGCGTCGCCTACCGGTATCTCGAGGTAGCTCGCCATTTTTTCCGCCAACGCTCGGTTGGCGTTGCCGCTAAACAGGATAGGGTTTGGTAACATTTCCAGTTCAGTAACATAAGAAATGACGGCAACCCGAACCGGATTCCGTCATTTTATTCAATTCCAGTACACAAGTTTTTTTGCTGAGGCGGGAGGATTCGAACCTCCGAATGCAGGGACCAAAACCCTGTGCCTTGCCACTTGGCGACGCCCCAATTCAGAAAACTATTCTTCGATGTCTTTTAATTCTGAAGTCACGTTTTCGGAAAGCTCGTTTCCCTGTTGGTCCAAGGCCTTCTGATATTCGTCCAGAATTTTCTTTTCCAAGTATTGCCTGAATTCGTTTCTGATCGGGTGCGCAATATCGCGATATGAGCCATCGGGCATTTTTCGGCTTGGCATACTGACAAAGTAACCGCTTGTGCCTTTAATGATCTTCATTCCACGTACCACAAAAGCATCTTCAAACGTGATGTTTACAAATGCTTTCAGCTTATCCTCGTTCCTTAAGCTGACATTGATTTCTGTAATCTCCATGCATCCCTCCATAGAAATGACCACTCAGTTGAATTCATGCTCATCGAAAAGTCATTTTCTATCGCACCTGCATCTCGCTATTTATTTGCGCGTATCCCCAATGAATGAATTCCGCAACAAATACAGCGAATCCCTCCTCCAGCGCATTTCTTGCTTTTTCCGCGGCACGGCGTTTGCCAAAAAGAGCAAACAGCGCAGAACCGGAGCCGGAAAGACCGACAAACGCTGCATGGTGTTCATTCATCTGGCGTTTTATGTGGCCGAGAGCGGGGAACGAAGGAAAAACGCTTTCTTCAAAATCGTTTCGAATGACTTTAAAGAATTCTACATCGTTGAATTTTTTTTCCTCAAAACTTGACAATGTAAGATATTTTTTCCTTTTTGTCAAGTCCAAATTCTCGTAAGCCCGCTTCGTGGAAATGGGAATCCCGGGGAACACAATCAGGACAGTTTTGGACGATAAATCAAGGCTGACTTGCTGCAAAATTTCTCCCCTGCCCGTGGCCAAACATGTGCCGCCTCTAATGAAGAACGGGATGTCGGAACCCAGCGTCGCGGCCATTTCCTCCAGTTGTTGCGCTGAAAGCTTGAGGTTGAGCATCTTGTTCAGCCCCAGCAGGACCACCGCTGCGTTGCTGCTGCCGCCGCCGAGTCCGGCCCCCACCGGGATGTTTTTTTCGAGGGCAATGTCAACTCCCTGCTCGTATCCTGTTCGGTCTTTCAGGAGTCTGGCCGCCTGGACGCAGAGATTGGATGCGTCCCTTGGTAAAGCGCCGTCGCTGCATTGCAGGCTTATGCGGCTGCTTTCGGTCAACGTCAGCTTGATATTGTCGCATAGCGAGATTTGCTGTAAAATGGTTTCGATCTCGTGGAATCCATCCGCCCGTTTGCCTTTGATGAGCAGGCCGAGATTTATCTTAGCGTAGGATGGCAGTTGAATGACGTTCATAACAGCAGTGGGCAGGAGGGGAAATCAAATCTATCGGTTATGATACTCCCGAAATTTTTTGAGCAGAAGATCTCGATTGGCCTTTGAGATTTCCCTGCCCTGAATTAGGAAGTCCGGCATCTCCCTTGCCAGTCGCCGCAACTGACGTACCGGCAGGTTTTCGATCTTGTGCAGTTGCGGTTGTTCAGCAGATGGCGGGGGATTCAGGTTTACTTCTTCGTAGACGAGTTTCTCGGTTTCGTCGTGCGGGCGTGGGATGACGTGACATGCGACGAGCTCGCCGATCCGTTCAGCCGCTATCGCTCCCGCGTCAACGGCGGCTTTTACTGCACCGACTTCGCCGACCACTTTTACAGTGACGAGTGCAGCTATGGTTGTTTCAGTTCCGATGAGCTTGACTTTGGCAGCCTTGACCATCGCGTCGGCTGCTTCAATTGCGCCAACAAGGCCTCTGGTTTCTATCAGTCCCAGAGCTCTCTCATCCATTTGTCAACCCATTCTAATGAAAATGGTTTATTCGTTGCGGGCGGGCAGGAGCATCTCAACATCGGCATGTGGCCGAGGGATGACGTGCACCGAGACGAGTTCACCGACTTTTTCGGCAGCCGATGCGCCGGCGTCGGTGGCGGCTTTTACAGCACCTACGTCACCTCTGACCATTACGGTGACATAGCCACCGCCGATTTTTTCTTTCCCGATCAGCGATACTTTTGCGGCCTTAACCATGGCGTCAGCAGCCTCGATCGCACCAACCAGTCCCCTGGTCTCTATCATACCTAACGCATCTAAGCTCATCGAAAGGAACTCCTTCCTGTTAGTCATTGGATCTGAATGAAGTACTGTGGGAACCTAATCAACGGAAATAATAGGGATTCTTTTATATATTGTCAACATATTTTTCACCCGCAAGCTGCGACGCCAGACGCGAAAACTGTTGCATTTTTGCCGATGAATCTATAGTTTGGTCCTGTGGATCGCGTCTATTTTATTTCCGATGTTCATCTTGGAGCGCATTCTGAGTCATTGGAAAGCGCAAAAATCGCCCGTCTCACTTCTTTCTTGAAGTCCATCAAAGAGAAAGCCGATTATCTATATGTTGTGGGTGACCTGTACGACTTCTGGTTTGAGTACCGTAAGGCCATTCCCAAGATAAGCCTGAAAGTTGTTGCTGGTTTGTGCCAGTTGGTGGAATCCGGCACAGTCGTGCGCTATTTTACAGGCAATCACGATTTGTGGCAAGACAAGTATTTCGTGGAGGAAGTGGGCGTGGAGCTGTATCACGAGCCTGCCAGTGTGGTCCACAACGACTTAAAGCTTTTCGTTGCACATGGCGACGGTCTCGCCGCGGGAGAGCGAAAACTACGGTTCATTAAAAAAATTTTCAAGAACCGGCAAAACATTTTCCTTTATCGACTCATTCATCCGGATATCGGGATTCCGTTGGCGCGTTATGTGTCTGGCAGGAGCAAGGCAAAAGGCAAAAACCCCTACATCGTACAGTACCGGGAGTTCGCCTTGAAGAAACTTGAAGACGGGTTTGATGCCGTCATCTTGGGACACTCGCACGAACCCGTTCTTGAGTGTTCCGGGTCTAAATATTACATAAATTTGGGGGATTGGGTCACATGCTTCACCTATTTGCAACTGACAGAGAAGTCCTTTAATTTGAAAACCTGGGAAGTCCCCGATGAGACGTGACAGGCGAAACCTGGCGGCATTGCGGGAGTATAACCCTCAACTTACCATTCTTAATTTGTTAGGCCAAAGTTTATGAGACGGAAATTCAAGGATTCCGAACCCGATCCTGATTTCATAACCACCGGCAATGCAGGTGGCGCAAAAAAACGCAAAGCTCTGTGGGCGGTGCTCGCTGTGGTTCTGCTGGCGCCAGTGGTTTACCTTTTTCTCGTCACGCGAAGCCTGCCCTCCTTGCAGCAGTTGGAAGCGTACAAACCGAAACTGGCTGCCAAAGTCTATTCCTCGGACATGAAAGTGATTCACGAGTACTATCTTGAAAAGCGGAGTTTTGTGCCGCTGGAGGAGATGCCGGAAAGTCTCATCGATGCGGTTATCGCAACTGAGGATCGCAGGTTTTATGACCATTGGGGCATGGACATTCGAAGACTTGGCGGCGCGTTTCTCAAGAACGTGATTGCCGGCAGTCTGAAAAAAGAGGGGGCGAGTACGTTGACGCAGCAACTCGCCCGTCAGCTCTATTTAAGCCTGGAAAAAACCTACACGCGGAAAATCAAGGAATTGATTACGGCCATTCAGATCGAGCGCACCTACACCAAGCCAGAAATTCTGGAGATGTACTTGAACCACATGTATTTTGGCCACAGCGCTTATGGCGCCCAGTCCGCGGCGATCACATTTTTTGGCAAAGATTTGCAAGACATCGATGTGGATGAAAGCGCGATTTTGATCGGAGTGCTGAAAGCGCCGAACCGATATTCGCCTATTCGCTATCCCAACCGGTGCTTGACCCGGCGCAATATTGTGCTGAGATCGATGCATGAGATGAACTACATTGATGATGAGATGTATGCCAACCTCGTGCAGAAACCGATTGAGGTGGACCAGAGCAAGACGGTAACCGGACGCCTGGCGCCCTATTTTACCGAATACATCCGGCAAATCTTGCAAAAAAAGTACGGCTATGACCTGTACACGGACGGGCTTTCCATCTACACCACGCTGGACTCGCGGGCGCAGGCGTGTGCAGAACGCGCCGTCAATGAGCACATGGAAAACCTGCAAAAAAGTGTCGCCGCCTATTACCGCAGCAAAGGCCGCGTAAAAAAGTTACTGAGCCAAGAATTTATTAAGGAAAATGAGGGGAAACTGACAGCCTTCCTGCGGGACTCCACGTTTGTGGATTCGGTCATCGCGGCGCGCGCCCGGGCGCAGGTGGCGCTGGTTTCCATTGACCCGACCAACGGCCACATTATAGCGATGGTAGGCGGCAGAGATTTTGAGGAGTCGAAGTTCAACCGAGCAGTGCAGGCGCACCGGCAGCCCGGATCTGCATTCAAGCCATTTGTTTATACCGTCGCAATTGACAACGGCTACCCCCCAACCTATGAGGTGCTCAATCAGCCGGTGGTCGTTATTATGGAAAACGGCAAACGCTGGTCGCCGCAGAATTATGATCTGTCGGTCGGTGGGCCCACCACTTTGCGCGAGGGCTTGCGCCGATCCCTGAACCTTGTGACCGTGCGGGTTTTACAGAGCGTCATTAAGAAACCGAGCCTGGTCGTCGAGTACGCTCACAAAATGGGCATCAAATCGGAGTTGCAGGCCGTCGATGCCATTGCGCTCGGCGCCTCGGATGTGACACCGATGGAAATCACTTCTGCTTTTGGCGTATTTGCCAACGGGGGCGTGCATGTTGAGCCGGTGGCGATTTTGCGAGTGGAGGACAAGAACGGAAATATCCTCGAGCAGAATATTCCACGCAGCCAGGAGGTACTTCGCAAAGAAACGGCCTTCATCATCACCGATTTGCTTGGCACTGTCATTAACAAAGGAACGGGTGCCAGTGCTCGCTGGAAGTATAATTTCAACCGTCCCGCAGGGGGGAAGACCGGAACCACAAACGATTACAGCGATGCATGGTTTGTCGGGTTCACGCCGCAAGTCACTACCGGCGTCTGGGTTGGCATCGACGACTACACTCTTACATTAGGCAAAGGCCAGACCGGCGCCAGCGCTGCACTTCCAATTTGGGCGCCCTATATGAAGGCGGTTCACGACACCCTCGGGTTACCCGAACGGGATTTCCAAATGCCGGATGGCGTAGTGCGCGTGGAAATTTGCGAGGACTCTAAACTACTGGCGCGCCCCAATTGTCCGTGCAATGTAATTGAAGAGGTGTTTTTTAAAGATCTCGCTCCCACCGAATATTGCGACGAGCATGTCAATGTCACGCGGCGGAACAAAAGCAAGCGGCGGGATAAGGGACGCGTGCGGTTTTAGTACCCGAACAATTTGTGGATTCTACGTTAGGTGCGACCAAGCCCTTGTACAGTTGATGATCGTGTTGAACCGGGAGGCTGTCAAAGCCGATGAGAAATTCAATCCATGTGTCTTTGCTCTTCGCTATCTTAATTTGGGCCTGCAGTGCTCCGCCGTCCGGCGACTCTCTGAATGGGAAAATCATCGACCTCACGCACGCGTTCGATGCGCAGACGGTTTACTGGCCGACTGCAGAAGAATTTAAGCTCGAGGTCGTTTTTAAAGGTGAAAGCCCGAACGGCTTCCACTACGAAGCTAACAACTTCAGCGCGGCGGAACACGGCGGCACTCACATCGATGCGCCGGTGCACTTTTTCGCCAGACGCCATGCCACCGATGAAATTCCACTGGACCGTCTGATGGGCGACGGCGCGCTTATCGATGTCTCGAGCAAGTGCGCGGCGGACCCGGATTACCAGGTGACCTCCGGCGATTTTGCCGCCTGGGAGAAAGCGCATGGCCGGCACCTCGACGATCTGATCGTGCTCGTTCGTACAGGCTTTGGCGAGTACTGGCCAGACCGCGTGAAATACATGGGCACAGACGAGCGCGGCGCAGAGGCCGTGCCCAAACTGCACTTCCCCGGCCTGCATCCCGATGCCGCCAAATGGCTGGTTGAAAACCGCAAGATCAAAGCCATCGGCCTGGACACCCCCAGCATCGACCACGGCCAGTCGACTCGCTTCCAGAGCCATGTGACGCTGTGCGAGCACAATATCCCCGCTTTCGAAAACGTCGCCAATCTCGACCAGCTTCCGGACAGCGACTTCATTGTAATCGCCCTGCCCATGAAAATAAAGGGCGGCAGTGGCGGGCCGTTGCGCATCGTTGCGATTATCGGTGAGTAATGGACGGAGAGGGGGACGTGGAGCGTGAAGCGAAAGAGCGCACAGTCCGCTCCACTCTCTTCGCCCTACGCTTTTAGGGGAGGAATGCGTGTAGTGCGAATGTTACTTTGGAGTGGGATTCTATCACTGGTCGTGGCTTGCGCCGGTTCCGGGCCGAGGGTGCGCGATGTTACTGAGCTCGCTCCACCTGTAAATGTCCGGCTTGCGGATGGTCCGAGCAGGCCATGCAACATCGTCTGGCAGGCAAGTCCGGATGAAAAACGGCCAGACTTCGCCGGGTACAACATTTACATTTCGGACAATAGTCTGATCCTGGCTCCAGTCAAAAACTTGCCTCAACCTGTGCTCGCAGGAAAGATACACGAGTACTTGTACTCGGCTGACGTTGGCGAGGGCGCCAAGTTTGTTCACGTTCGCAGTCGAAATGCGAAAGGAGACATCAGCTTGCCTTCCCTGCCGGAAATCGAGATCCGGGGCAATTAGGTTACGGATTTGACAGCCGCACAATGCCCAGTTGAAATCAACGCAGGATCGTCGCAGGGTCTGTTCAGCCATCCAGAAAAAGTACTTGACAAAGTAGCTTTTATTTGTTACGATAGAAAAACATTTTCTAACTAACTTTTGTTAACGTGTAAGGAGGACGTGACATGGCTACTGGAAGGGGTACCGTCAACAAAGTCATTTTGCTTGGCCGGTTGGGTCAGGATCCAGAGTTGAAGTATACACCGAGCGGCGCTGCCGTTGCTAACTTTGGCCTCGCAACCAATGAAGTCTGGAAGGACAAGGAGGGCAACAAGAAGGAAAGGACCGAGTGGCACCGGATCGTGCTGTGGCACAAGCAGGCCGAGCTGGCCAGCGAGTACCTCAAGAAGGGCAGCCGATTGTATGTCGAGGGGCGATTACAAACACGTTCGTGGGACGACAAAGACGGCAACAAACGTTACATGACCGAAGTGGTCGGCGACTCCATCACTTTTGTAGACACAAGAGTTGAGAGTGGTGGCGGTTCACAGGAAGCGCCACCGTCAACCGCACCGGAGAGCTCAGAACCCGCGCCGCCAGCAATGACAGACGAAGACGATTTGCCGTTTTAGCGGCTAACGCTGACAAAATCTGACGGACTCACTTTGATTGCTCAACCGCAGCATATTTTTTTACAACAAACGAAATCCGAGAGTGTTCTCTCGGATTTTTTTTACCCAGACAAGGCATTGTGAAAGTGAGTGACCTGGAGCTTTCCGGATTGATAAAACGGGCTGAGGAAGCCCGCGAACGCGCCTTTGCCCCGTACTCGAAGTTCAAGGTTGGAGCGGCACTACAGGCAAAGACCGGCGAGATCTATGCCGGCTGCAATATTGAGTCGTCCTCCTATGGCCTGACCATCTGTGCCGAGCGGGTCGCGCTCTTCAAGGCGATTTCGGAGGGTGTCAGAGATTTCATCAGGATCGTTGTCACTGCGGATACGAAGGAATTTTGCCCGCCCTGCGGCGCCTGTCGCCAGGTTCTGGCAGATTTCGCGCCAGAGCTTAAAGTCATTCTACTCAGTTCTTCTGGAAAGACAAAAGAGACCACCATCGCTGAACTGCTGCCCGAGGCGTTCGGCCACGATTTCTTGCGGCACCGGGAGACAGGCTAATCGAAACGAAATGACTGAAAGAGGCATCTTAATCGGTATTGCCGGCGGCTCCGGCTCCGGCAAAACGCTGGTCGCAAAAAATATTTACTCAGATCTTGGTTCTGACAAAGTTGTGAGGCTGTGCCAGGATTCTTATTATAAAGATCTGAGTCGCCTTTCCGAAGCAGAACGGCACTCACAGAATTTTGATCACCCGGCTGCCATCGACTCGGAACTGTTGATTGCGCAGCTCATGGCGCTGCTGCGAGGCGAAAGCATTCGGCAGCCCATCTATGATTTCGTGACGCACACGCGCAAGGACGAGTATGTGGAGATCGGGCCGCATTTGATCATCGTTCTCGAAGGCATTTTGATTCTTGATAATCCCGACCTGCGGGAACTTATGGACATCAAAATTTATGTCGACACGGACCCCGACATCCGGCTGCTGCGCCGACTGCGGCGGGATATTCTGGAGCGTGGGCGAACCATGGAGACGGTGATTCAACAGTATGAGGAGAGTGTCCGGCCGATGCACCTGCAGTTCGTTGAACCATCGAAACGATACGCCGACTTGATCATCCCTGAGGGTGGCTACAACAAAGTGGCAGTCGATCTGATCAAGACGAAAATCGAAGCGCTGCTCAGGGAGAGAGAATAGAGACCATCATTCGTAGTGAGGAGCAATGACCGATGCTTAATGTAGTCAGCAAGGATTTAGGCTGGATAGAGGTGATCGTGGGCAGCATGTTCAGCGGCAAGACCGAGGAGATGATCCGCAGGTTGCGCCGGGCCGAGATTGCTCGCCAAAAAGTTGCCATTTTTAAGCCACAAATCGACAGGCGTTACTCCGATGACCACCTTGTTTCACACAGTGAACAGCGCATTCCTTCCGTTCCTGTAAAAGACGCCTCTGAAATTCTGGAGAAATCACATGACGCGAAGGTTGTGGCCATCGACGAAGGGCAGTTTTTTGGCCCCGAGATTGTTCACGTATGCGAGGAACTCGCGACTCAGGGAAAACGTGTGATCGTGGCAGGCTTGGATCAGGACTACCGCGGCGTACCGTTTGAGCCCATGCCGCAGATCATGGCCATCGCTGAGTACGTCACGAAAACGCTGGCGATATGTGTCGTTTGTGGAAATCCCGCCAACAAGACACAGCGAGTCAGCGCTGCCAAGGATCGAGTTGTCGTCGGAGCCAAAGACATTTACGAAGCGCGTTGTCGAAACTGCTACCAACCACCTGACGAATAGCTGAGTTACACAAACCGGGGAGGAATTGCATGGAACGTCTAATCGGTATATTCGGATGTTTTGTCCTGCTGGGAATTGCCTGGCTGCTGTCCAACAACAAACGGCAGATCAACTACCGCGTGGTTGGCTGGGGGCTGCTGCTGCAATTGATTTTTGCCGTCCTCATTCTAAAAACCGCAGCCGGCCAGGCGGTTTTTGTCTATGGCAGGGCGGGCGTCATGAAGCTGTTAAGCTTTACTGATGTCGGGGCGCAATTCCTGTTTGGCAACCTTTACCTCGGAGAATCAGGCATTGTAAAAGGCCTCAAAATGCCCGGACCCTATCAAATATGGGATCCGAATACTCAGAGTTTTGTGGACATCGGGATTTCCTTTGCGATGCACGTCTTGCCGACCATTATTTTCTTTGCCTCCCTTATGTCGATTTTATACCATGTGGGCATTATGCAAAAACTGGTAAAAGGTGTGGCTTGGGTTATGGAGAAAACCATGCGCACCAGTGGCGCTGAAAGCATATCTGTTGCCTCCAATATTTTTGTTGGTCAAACAGAAGCACCCCTTGTGGTGAAACCATTTATCGCTCAGATGACCATGTCTGAATTGATGGCCGTTATGACCGGAGGTTTTGCCACCATCGCTGGCGGGGTTATGGCTGCCTATGTGCGTTTCGGGGCAGATGCCGGCCACCTGATGGCTGCCAGTGTGATGTCCGCACCCGCTGCGCTGGTGATGGCAAAAATTATTTTTCCGGAAACTCAGGAGTCCGCAACCAAAGATGCCGCTGAGATTAGCGTGGAAAAGACTTCTGTGAACGTGGTGGACGCTGCTGCCAACGGCGCTGCCGACGGTCTGAAGCTCGCCTTGAATGTCGGGGCCATGCTGCTGGCCTTTTATGCGCTGATTCATTTGCTGGACTATGGCGTGATACAGTTCAGTAGCCTGTTCGGGTTTGAGGAACTTGGTTTGAAGAAGCTGCTGGGTTTTGCCTTCGCGCCGCTCGCCCTGGTGATGGGCGTTGAGATGGGCGATGTTCTGAATTTTGGCTATCTTCTCGGCACCAAGGTTTCGCTGAACGAGTTCGTTGCCTTTGTCGAGCTCGGAAATTTGAAGGAGACGCTATCTCCCAGATCATTCATCATCGGCACCTACGCGTTGTGCGGCTTTGCGAACTTCAGCTCTATCGCTATTCAAATTGGCGGGATTGGCAGTATCGCGCCGGGGCGAAGGCAAGACCTGGCCAGGATTGGCCTCAAGGCTATGATTGGCGGAGCATTGGCCTCGTGGCTAACCGCTACGATTGCCGGAATTCTTTTATAATGGTTCTGCCGGCTTCCTGTATTTTGTTCGTACTGCATCGAGGATTAGCAGCGTATAAAACGGCAGGTATTCCAGGTATTTGATCGCCAGGGATTCCTGCCATATTCCCGTCCTTGCATAATCCACCAGAACCCAGTATGACAAAGCGATCAACCCTGTCAGCAACAGCCAGGCGCGGTTTGGCGTTACCGCCAACAGCGGTACAATCCAGCACAAATACCACGGATGCACCGTCGCATTAAGGATCAAGAAGGCACCGTAGAGCAGCACGGTTAGCCTGAAGAACCAGATCTCGCCTCCCGCCCGAAGGTCGTCACTCAACCGCCTGAAGTAGTACAAAGCCACGGCTGCAAAAAAAATGGTGATCAGACCCTTTGTAACTGCTGAGGCCAGGTCGTGCGTTCTGGTTATCAGCGTCTCTGGAGTCCTTGTCATACCGAAAGGCTGGATCATCCATTTGACCACCCACTGTTCCGGCACGGTTTTTTCAAGCAGATGAGATATTAGCGGGAATGCCGAGCCATTGAATTCCCACTTGGCCGAGTAAGTTGAAAGTCCGCTGAAAAGCTGCGCGCCAACATCGGCATACGGCAAATAGAACAGCACCACCACAATAAGAAAAACCAGCGGAATGACGATCTTGCGGCGCTTTTTTACCAGGGTAAGCACGGGCAGCAGAATGACCGCGATGAATTTTGTCAGGAATGAAAAAGCCAGCAGGACCGTGGCGCCAACCCATTTTTTTTGCGTCATCAGGTACAATGCTGCCACCAGGAAAAAGACGCCGATGATGTCGGCATGGCCGCTGCCGGCAATTTCAACGATGGGCAGTGGGTTCCAGAGGTAAATGAGCAGACGCGTCTGATTGATCTGCAGGGATTTCAGGATAAAGGCAAGCACGAAGACCATCAAGGCTTCAAACAGCAATAAGCCCGCCTTGAAGGTCAGCACCGAGCCTTTGATCGCGTAGAGGCCGAGGAACGTCAGCTGGCTGACCGGCGGGTAAACCGTCGGAATTTCCTT
>SMXE01000017.1 GCA_004357015.1 Caldithrix sp. | reverse complement strand
GCAGTGTTTGAGACCTTTGAGACGACGTTGCAAAGACTGGCAGCGTGATTGAGTTTTGTTTTGACTTTTTGATGATTTTGCGTACCAAGATTTCGATTTAAGCTAATCATCGCGGGGCCTTTGCTGCTTTGGTGAAACATCCTGCCGCTGCTTCAAAACAACAATCGTCCTGCCCCAGCCGCCGAATTCCGGGCGGGCGTCGCCAAACTCAAGAACGTTCTCATTCCCGGCCAGCGCTTTTCGGACCAGGTACTTCAGCTTGCTTTTCCCTTTGCCATGAATGATCGTTACCTGCGCAAGCTGCAGAGAAAGCGCATTGCGGATGAATTCTTCCACAACTTCCGGCACCTGCTCCGGGAAGAATCCGTGCAAATCCAGCGTGTCGGTTACGATGAAGTATTCTGGAATCGCTTCGTCGTCTTTTGGCGTGTCATTGTCGTTCATATTTGGAAACCTCAAGAAGCCACTGGAATTCTGGGATTGGGATTTATTTGAGATTCGCCTTTCATATTTTCTGCGTCTTAGCCCTCTTCGCGGTGACAGTGTTCTCTGTGCCCTCCGTGCCTCTGTGGCAATCTTTTTAAGTGGAAGTTCTTAGATGGAAATCGGCGTTATTGCAGACACGCATGGCCATGTCAACCCGAAAGTGTACGATATTTTCGCCGGGGTTGACCAGATTTTGCACGCCGGTGACATCGGCGGCGTGGACATCATCACCAGCCTGGAAACGCTGGCGCCGGTGCAGGCCGTGTACGGCAACGTCGATACATTCCCCATCAGCACAAACTACCCCGAAACCCTCACCACCCAAATCGCCGGTGTCAACATTTGCATGACGCATATTTATACCGGTCTGGAAAGCAACCTGGTGCAAGAAGCGCTCAAGCAGCTTCCGGGCCAGCGGCTGGATCTCCTGATCTACGGACACAGCCATCAGGCAAAACTCGAGCGAGTTGGTAACACTTATTTGTTCAATCCGGGTTCGGCCGGCCGCAAGAGATTCTCCGTGCGCCCGGCCGTGGGGCTGCTCAAAATAACCGAATCGGGCGCCTGCCTGCCGCAAATCATTTACCTGGAATAAGTTACATTTTTTATTGACTCAGGCTACTATTTTTTTTATATTCACCACTGTTTGCCTGGAGGGTATAGCTCAGCCGGTAGAGCAGCGGCCTTTTAAGCCGTTGGCCGAAGGTTCGAATCCTTCTACCCTCACTTGATTTACGCTGTCATACCGGCTCCGGTCCGCGCCGGATGCCGGTATCTCCTAAACGTTAAAAGGGTTCCGGCACTTCGGGCCGGATGAACAAAGAGACACAAGCATGCGTCGTTAGCTCAATTGGCAGAGCAGGGGCCTCTTAAGCCCAAGGTTCGGGGTTCGATTCCCCGACGACGCACCAGGAGAAGAAGTCTCTCCTTTCGGAGAGCCTTTTTTGTTCGGCGAAGTCCCAACTTCACGCATGATTGGACAATACAACCCAAAACAACCCAACTTTCGCTTCACGGCTGACCGGGCATTGATCGTGACCTGACGAGTATTCGTGAGGTAAGAACTTCAGAACGCATCGCCCTTGGCTTGGCATTCTCAGCGTTATGCGCAGAAATTCCGCTCTTAGTTTTCATCCTCACTCGTAAGAATTTCTCGATATTGATCTGCGATCCTCAAATTAACATCGTCCACACCGATTTCATCATAGGGATTCTCCAACCGGTCCTGAATATTATCCAGACTCACCAACACGAGGCTGTAAATAGCCGCGACGAGAAAGCCCAGACTCAAAAAATACTTCGTTGAGAGCGCTGCAAAATATGGCGCAAAAAGAACCGGAAATGCACTGAGAAACACCTGGCTGTAGGCTCTCAGAGCTGTTGGTGTGCGGTAGACGAAAATATTTCGCATCCGTTCATAATCGATCATGATTGAACGCAAGTACTGATTGGCGCGAGAAATTTCAGAGCCGGACATGCCAGCACGGCGCAGCTTTTCCATCGAACCGGACATCTGCGAAAAGAGTTTGTAAATTCGCTGAAAGTCGGCTTCCGTCTCAAAATCTGAGGTAAAACTCTTTTGAATGGCTTGCAAGAGACGGATAATAAGCTCTTTGATGCGGCTTTGATGTTCACTGCTGTCGTTGGGTACCCAATCACGATGGGCATAAAAGAGCGCAACAGCATGGGCCTTCAAAGATGCAAAAGCGCGTAGCGCCTCTTCCCTGCGTCGATAGGCGGCATTGATCGAAAACACGATGGGGAAAACGATGGCGACGCTAATCAAAGTTGTCGGAAGTTCGACGGCGACATCATATAATATGCAGAGATACGTGGCGATCACAGACAGCGAAATGACGATGGCTGTTTGTAAATTCAAGATTCTCAGAAACTCTCTGATCACATTCATGGGTTTTAGCCTTTCTGTCTTTATTCACGCTGGACGACTTAGTGGCATGTAATCTAATCTAACAAAATCCAAAAGAGTGTCAAGATTCATCTCCGACTCCAGGTGAGGACGTCTTCGACTGAACCGCTGTTTACATAGACCGGCAGCCGCAATCGCTTCTTGCCGCCTGTGAAAGAAACAACAACGCAATTCCACTTGCACAAAACCTCCCTTTATTGTACATTCTGCCCGTGAAAAAAATCAAGATAACCCCGAAATCTCTGCTCAAGGCGCTGCCCGGTATTCTGATCGTTGGTTTCTACTGGTACTGGGTCAATCAGCGCATCATTTCCGACAGCGGCCAGACGTTCGACCTCATCGGCTTTTTTATTTTGATGTCACTGGCGACGGCCTATTTTCCGTTGCCGGCCAACATCATTGTGCTGGGTGCGGTCAAGACCGCCGACCCGCTGGTCGTGGCAGTGGTAGGTGGGGTTGCGACACTTATCGCTTTCCTGTCGGAGTACGTGGTGTTTACGCTGCTCTTCAAATTCAACAAGGTGGCCAACTTCAAGAATACCTGGGTCTACCAGAAGGTGGCGCCCCTGTTCGACAAGCACCGGTTCTTCATTCTGGCATTCACCTCTTTTCTACCTATTCCGGCAGAGGCGCTGCGGGTTTATGCGATCACGCGCAAGTACCCTGTTGTTCTGTTCATGCTTTCTGGCTTTGCCGGCAGAATACCGCGATACTATCTGCTCGGGTACTACGGCAAAGAGTACGTTGGCTCGATCTGGTTTCTGGCTGCGGTTTTTCTCTTTCCGGGGGTTTTGTTGCTGGCCATTCGTGGTGGGATGGCACTCTACAAGCTGCTCAACGCCAGATTTTCCTGGCGGCCAAAGCAGCCGGAATCCGTGGCTTTGGCCGCCACTGCTTCACAGGTGGACGATTCCGATCTGGAGTAAACGACCTTGAATAATTCATGGCCACGAATTTTGAACTAAGACGCTTCATTGAGTAACTCCTGCACCAGCGCGTCGATCTCCTCGTTTTTAGCCCTACCGCCGCCGATATAGCTTTTCCGGATTTGCCCATTCTGATCCAGAACAAACGTTGACGGATAACCACGCAGCCCGCCAAACGCAGAAGCCGCTTCGGCATTCCCAATAAACACCGGGTACTCGATGTCATGTTGGGCAGCAAATTGCGCAATGGTGCTGGCATTGCCAGACTCCATGGTGATGGCGACCAGCGCGAAGTTGGCGCTCGAATATTTGTCATGCAAGGCGTTGTATGCCGGAATTTCATCGATGCACGGCTTGCACCAGATCGCCCAGAAATCGACCAGCAGCACTTTGCCGCTGAATTGCGCGAAATCAATCTGGCTGCCGTCGAGTTGCTGCAGCGTGAACTTTGGCAGCGTCCCGTGACTGTTCGTACCTGCTTTGGACCGGTCGGTGGATGTTTCTGAATCGCAGGACAGTGCGAAAAAAGTTGCTAACAGTAAGAGGCCACTCGCTAATATTTTCATGTTTTCTCCCGCGTCAGTTTAGATAAAAACGGTTAATTCGTAAAAAGTGATAGAAATAAACAAGTTTTCGCTTGACATTCGTTTGAAATCTCTTAGGTTGTATCTATGCATGGGATTTATTTCCCGCTGCAAAAGCAGGGAAGCAAGAATAAAATGGATTGCCGATCCGTTTTATTTATCTGAAGGAGCAGAGAGGCACGGCCGCTTACAAAGTGGCCGTGCTTTTTTTGTTCAATTGAATTGCTGGTCTGGCTACCAAGTCGTTTGGAATTGAAAATTGACGCCCTCGTAAAAAGTCGAACTGAATCGAATCTGCATTGGTTAAGCAATGTAAAATCAATAAGTTGAATGTACATTGTTCTAACTCATCTAAACACAACATGTTACTTTGGTTGCAGTCAAAATCTCTGACTTTTTTACGAGGTCGTCAAAATTGGTCATTGCAATTTGTTTGTCATTTGGTTATTTCAGCACGGCCAAAATCGAGTTACGGCCTTGCACTGCCTTTAACCTCCGCCAGAATTTCCAACTCAGAAATGATCCGTTTCTGGCGCCGGGAGATGCTGAAAATGTAGAGAAACAGCGCTAACCAAACAACCGTGTATGCTGAGAACAGAAACCAGAGGCGGAAGTTGTATCCTGAGCCTACAATCATCACGCGCCGCTCACCCGTTGCAACATGGTCCGACGACACTTCGAGAAAATACTCGTAGAATGACAGTTTGAGCGGATTCTTACTCCCCAGCAGCACAGAGTATGTGCCATCGGTCACCTGGACATTGTCGTGGGTTTCAGACCAAAACGGTTGGCCGCTTCGGGGCCGGCCATAAATGCTAAAGGTCAAGTCCGTAGAGCCGGCAAACGCGTTGCCCGTGCTGTCCATGACCGTGCCTTGAAAATGAACCAATCGCGCGACCTGCGCCTGCAGGGGAACCGCGAACACCAGTGCAAATATTGCCAGAATCACGCTTTTTTTCATTTGCGAAATCACTTCCTCCTCCGATATTTTATCACAGATCATTAAGCCATCTCCTTTTTGAGGTCTGATAGCGCAACGCTGCTTTTTTCAAGCCGCAACCGGTGAACGAACAGATAAACAAACAGCAAAGTAAAAGTAAACAGGCTGAAGTAAAATGCGATCTTCATATCCGGATGCAGGCCAGAACCCTCGCCGCCGGCAATCACCGGACTCGGATGAATGTCGCGCCACAAACGAATGGACATGTAAACGATGGGTACATCCACAAAGCCCACGATTCCGAACACGGCACAAAACCTGGCGCTTCTCTCCTCGTCCTCCACAAAATTTCTCAGCATGAGGTAGGCGATGAAAATAAACCACAACACCATGAACAGCGTTAACCGCGGCGTCCATTCCCACCAGGTGTTCCAGACCGGACGCGCCCAGATGGGGCCGGTGACCAGAACCAGCGAGGAAAAAAGAACGCCGATTTCCGCTGCCGAGTTGGCCGCCATGTCATACTTGCGCTCCCGTTTCCAGAGATACCTGATGCTGGCGACAAAGACCACGAAAAATGCCAGGAAAGAAACCCAGGCCGACGGTACGTGAAAGTAGAAAATGCGCTGAACGTGGCCCATGGAGCGTTCTTCCGGGGCGAACTCAAAGATCAAGTAAAGGTCTACCACCATGCACACAAGCAAACTTGCACCGAGAAGGAACATCCAGGGATTTCTTGAATTGGGTGACGGCATAATCAACTCCGGGTTTGCGATTATTCCTCGAGAATGAATTCAAAAGTCCAGAAAGCGACAATGAAGAAGATGACATCAAAAAAGATGACGATCTTGGTCCAGCCCCAGACCACACTCCACGCCTGCTCTTGAAAAATGGCGGTGGTTGCCTGCACCGCGCAAATGATGACCGGGATTGAAACCGGAAAATGCAAAATGGGCAACATCACTTCTCTTGTTTTTGTGTTGACTGCAATGGCGGAAAACAGGGTGCCGATGATGGTGAAGCCCAGGGTGCTCACCAGCATTACCAATGCGAGCTGCCCTGGCGAGGTGAGCACGTCCAGCTTAAAAAAGATGCCGAAGAGCGGCAAGGCAATCAACTCCACCAATGTGATGAAAATGAAATTGACGAGCAGTTTGCTGATGTAGATAACAATGCGGTCTATCGGGGCCAGCATCAAACCCTGCATGCAGCCTTTGTCCACTTCATAGACAAAGGTGCGGTTCATGCCAAGTAAACTGGCGAAGATGAAGGTCATCCACAAAATTCCGGGCGCTGCATCCTGAATGAAGTCACTGCCGGGTGGGAAGGAAAAGTTGAATATGACCGCCACCATCAGGCTGAAGACCAGCATGGAAAAAACCATCTCCTTGCTGCGAATTTCTGTAAGCAAATCCTTCCACAGAATAACGGCGACTTTGTTCATCATGACTTCACCCGCTCTTCTCAACAAACTCGTAGTAAGTGTCGCGGAAGGAATCAGGCGTTATCTGCGAGCGCTTCTGGTCAAACACGAGTTTTCCGTTGGTCAAGATCGCGATGCGGTCTGCGAGGTCCACGCCGCGTTCCAGATCGTGCGTGACCATCAAGGTTGTCCGGTTGGCGCTGCGCAACCGGCGCAGCCAACCGGAAAGCATCTCGGACGCATGCTGGTCGAGGCCGGTGTAGGGCTCATCCAGCAACAACAGAGCCGGGTCGTGCAACATCGCGCGCGCGATGGAGAGTCGTTGCTGCATGCCGCGGGAAAACGTCCGCACACGGTCTCGCCGGCGCAAGTGCAACCCCACATCGGTGATGATCTGCTCAATCTTTGCCGGCAAGCCTTGGACACTATAGAGCCTGCCGTAGAAGCGCAAATTTTCTTCTGCGGTCAAGTCATCGTAGAGAAAAGTCTGGTGCGCGATAACGCCGATCTGGCGACGAATCTGGGTGGCGTGCTTGTGCGGGCTCAGGCCGTACAATGTGATTTCACCCGACGTCGCTGTGGATATGGTAGAGAGAATTCGGATGAGGGTCGTTTTGCCCGCACCGTTCGGGCCAAAAATGGTCAAAAACTCACCCTTTTTCACGTCAAAGCTGACCCTGTTCAAGGCAAATTTGTTGCCAAATGTCTTTACCAGGTTTGAAACCCGGATAGCTGGAAGTTCATTCCCTGTGGCGTCCCCAGCCTGACTTAAGATCTGATTTTTCGTATTCGTTTCAGCCACAGCCTGCTTCTAAGCTTCCTGAATGTTTTGACCGCATTCCGGGCAGAATCGGTCGTCCTGCGTCAGTTTCTTGCCGCATTTCCAGCAAAACTGTGCGGCCTGCTTTGCGCTGCTGCCATTTTTCCGCCCACCGCCGGTCTTTTTCTCAATGCCGTCAATCTTTTTCAGCAGGGCCATGGCCTCTTTCTTGTACTGCTGCCGCAGGTCCTGAAAATCTTCATCCGAAAGCTTGCCCATTTCATGGTCAAACTCGATATCTTTGATAGCCGCGTAAATGGTTTCTTTGCGATCTTGGAGATCGGAGGCGCGGTGATTGGTGTTGCCGGCGCTTTTGCCATGCCGCACCGATTTCGCCCGAATGACAGGCAATACCACAAAGAAAGAGACTGCCAGGGACAAAAGAATGAAAATGATGTTGGTCAACATATTTGCTACCCTGAATAATTCATAGCGAAAATCGATTGAAGTGAGCAAGGCTGAAATATAGAGAATCAGCAAGCGAATCACAAAAGATTTTTGAAAAATTATGACGCTTCTTGGGGCTGTCGCAAAATATTACTTTTTCGTGAAAATTGTTGTAATAAAACGATAAAATATTTATTATTAGGAAATTACGGGGGTACCTTTACAAAACCCTGTCTGGCTCGAAGATTCATACATCATTCGCTGAATTTGTAAAACCTTAAGACTCAGAGCACACCATGAACAGTCTCAGGCACATGGCGGCCAGATCCGGATTGACCAGAAGTATTTTGCTGATTACTTTTCTTGCGTTGGGCAGCGGTTTTCTTTTTGTCGTTTTGCAAGGCAAAAACACCATACCCGAAAACGTGAACGCCGTCGTGGCTGTTCTGATCGCGCTTTCCATGTTTGCAGCCGGCTGGCTGCAAAGGTTCATCTCTGCGCCAAACGGCTCATCCGGGAACCTCGAAGAGCACAAACGCGAGGACCTGTCGGCTCATAAAAATGCCGCAGAGGAAACCGTCGAATTAATGCAATTCTACCGGCAGGTCATGGATAATTTACCCATCCAACTCGCGGTGATCGGCGCCGATTTTCGCTATCGCTATGTCAATCCGGCAAGCATTTCGAAAAAGACGCGAAGGGAGTGGATCATCGGCAAGACGGATGAGGACTATTTTCGCGAACACGGATTCGATCCTGCCCTCGGCCGCAAAAGGCGGGCCTGGTACAAAAAAATCATTTCCACCAAAAAAAGCAGTAGCTTCGAAGAGACGCTGCACTCTCCATCCGGCGAAACAAAGTACATCCTGCGCGTTGCAACGCCAGTGTTGAATAAGAACGGCGAGGTCGTTCAAATCATCGGCTACGGCCTCGATATCACGGAGCGCCGGCAGGCCGAAGCAGAGCTTGAGAAGTCCCTCTCGTTGCTCAACTCAACCCTGGATTCAACGGCGGACGGCATACTGGTCGTCAACAAAAAAGGGGAGATTGAGAGTTTCAACCAAACATTTGCGCAAATGTGGGGCATTCCGGATGAAATTCTTGCTGCGCGTGAGGACAATATGGCCATTTCTTTCGTCACCGAGCTGCTAGTGGACCCAGCAGGATTCCTCAGCCAAGTGCGAAAATTGTATGGCAAAGAAGGGCAGGAGAGCTTCGACATCCTCATGTTCAAAGACGGCCGCGTTTTTGAACGCTACTCTACGCCACAGCGCATCGGTAAGAGAATTGTCGGCAGGGTTTGGAGTTTCCGGGACGTCACGGAACGTCACCGCTCCGCGGAAGCGTTGCAGGAAAGTGAAGAAAGGTTTCGCCTGCTTTCCGAAGCAGCCTTCGAAGGCATCGGGATCACGGACGAAGGTGAGGTAGTGGACGCCAACGCGCAGCTCGCTGAAATGCTGGGCTATCATGTAAGTGACCTTGTCGGCAGAAGGGGAATTGATTTTGTAGCCCCTGAATCCAGAGATATGGTTGCCCAAAAGATGCAATCCGGCGCCGAAGAACCATACGAATATCTGGCTCTCAAGGAAAATGGTCAGAAGTTTCCGGTGGAAGTGCGTGCGAGACACCTGCCGTTCAATGGCGGGACGTTGCGGGTCGCCGCTATCCGTGACATTACCGAACGCAAGCAGTTTGAACAGCGCTTGCGCAGTTTGAATGATGAGCTCGAACGCCGCGTGCAGGAGCGCACATCAGAGTTGCAAATAGTCAATCGTGAGCTCGAAGCGTTTGCCTACTCGGTCTCACATGATCTGCGCGCTCCCCTGCGCGGTATAAACGGTTTCAGCCAGGCGCTTCTGGAAGATTACCACGACCTGATCGATGAGCAAGGTAAGGACTATCTGAGTCGCATCCGGGCTGCCAGCCAACGCATGGGGCAACTCATTGATAATTTGCTCGATCTCTCACACATAACGCGCCTTCAAATGCATAGGCAGAACGTCAATCTAAGCACAATGGCAGAAGAGATCGTTCAGGAGATCCGAGAGACGGGCAGAGACAGAGATGTAAAGTTCATCATCAGGCCGAACATGAACACCAATGGTGACCCAACCATTCTGCGGGTCGCACTCGACAATTTGTTTGAAAACGCCTGGAAGTTTACAGCGAAACATCCGAAAGCCACCATCG
>SMXE01000166.1 GCA_004357015.1 Caldithrix sp. | reverse complement strand
TGAAAGAAGGTGTGTTTTTCTCTGGCGTGCGCCACACACGCAGGTTTCTTTTTGTGAATCCAGATTACTGGATCGTCTGGGACATCGTGTCAGGCGAGGGAGAGCATTCTGTGGCTCAGTTGCTTCATTTCGCACCCGATTGCTCTGTTCAGCTTACCAGTGAGCCGCACGTTGCGGTGTCGGTCCGGAATAAGCAGGTGGGTTTGCAGGTATTGACTCTGTCCGGGCAACCGCTGTCAGGGCGGACTTTCAGAGGAGAAGAGGCGCCGGTTCAGGGTTGGGTTTCACCCAGGTATGGCCTGAAACTGCAGGCCACCACAGTGAGTTTTGAAATTTCCGGCAAGCTGCCGGCCGTTGTGATGAATATCCTCTTGCCGTGGCAGGGCTTTCCTCCCGAGGTAACGGCTGAATTGCTGCCGGTGAACGTGGATGGCGCCACTATTCCGAGCACGGACGGCATTGCAGTCCGGATCGCAACCGGACTTGCAACGGATTATCTACTCATTGCGCCTGGCGTGCCGGGGCGGAAATCTTTTTCCGGCATCACGACAGAGTCAGAGATATTGCTTATTCGCAGGTTCCCGGACGGTAGAGAAATTAGGCGAGAAATGGACAAGATTTCTCTTCTGCAAAGGTAAGTATGTTTCAGCATGTGACAGGCGATAAAAGATTCTGATCCCTTTTAAGACATTGTCGCGGCCTGCCGATAAAGCTTTAGCCGGATAATTGGCCGTAACTCTTTAAAAATAAAGCCACGTAAGGAGTGCCTGACCAACTGGTACAGAATTTGCCAAACATAGACGACTGATCAGTTTATGAAAGGAAACGACGGGACTGTTTACGAATATGGATCTTGAAACGGAGCAAAGAATGAGGCGAAAATCTGAAGTCCTGGTTGTTATTTTCTGCCTGGGTTTGTTTATGTTTGTGGACGCGCAGCCGGCCTGGGCCTATATCGGACCCGGCGCTGGCTTTGCTTTTTTGACGTCTTTTCTGATGTTGTTTGCCAGCTTTTTTATGGCATTTTTCACGCTGTTCACCTGGCCGGTTCGGGTCTTCATCCGATTCTTTAAGCGCCGCAATGCCTACGCCAATGCCAAGACCGATCGCGTTGTCATCCTTGGACTGGATGGTCTGGAGCCAACCATCACGGAACGTCTTCTGCAAGAAGGCAAGCTGCCAAATCTGAAAAAGCTGCAAGAGCAAGGCTCATATTCGCATTTACAAACGACCTACCCGGCCATATCACCCGTGGCCTGGTCCGCATTTTCCACAGGCGTGGACGCCGGTGGGCATAAAATATTTGATTTCCTGTCGCGCCACAAACAAACGTACATGCCTGAGTTGTCCTCCTCAAAAGTTGGTATGCCGAAACGCAAACTGTCTTTAGGGAAGTACGAAATTCCCCTCGGAAAGCCCATCGTGCGGCTCCTGCGCAGGAGCAAGAGCTTCTGGAAAATCCTTGGGGAAAATGGTATTTTCAGCCATGTGCTGCGCGTGCCCATCACCTTCCCGCCGGAAAAATTCAATGGCGCACTGCTTTCAGCCATGTGTACACCAGACCTTTGGGGCACGCAGGGTACGTTTTCCTTTTTCACCACTGATGAGTCTGTGGATCCCGTCAAAGAGGGTGGGGACACGCAGGTTGTAAAGCGAGAGGGGGACCGGGTTGAAGGTTTCATCAAAGGCCCCGAGAATTCGATCAGCAAACAAAAAGAACAACTGATGCTGCCCTTTGTCGCGCAGATCCTGAGCGATGGTGAGGCCGAACTGATCATTGGTAAAGAAAAGATTCATCTGAAAAAAAACACCTACACGGAGTGGATTGAGCTGAAGTTCAAGGCGGGTTTTGGCATCAAAGTGCAAGGCATCGCGCGCTTCTATCTGCTGGATACAAGTCCGCACTTTCGTCTCTATATGACACCGATCAACATCGACCCGGAAAAGCCGGCATTGCCGATTTCCTTTCCGTATTTCTACTCTGTCTATCTGGCCAAACTGTTTGGAAAATTTGCCACCCTCGGTCTGGCTGAAGACACATGGTCGCTCAACGAAGGTATCCTGAATGAAGACGCTTTTTTGGAGCAGGCTTACCTCATCCACGAGGAGCGTGAAAAACAGTTCTTCCACGCGCTGGATAAAACCAAGAAGGGTCTCTGCACCGTCGTTATCGACGCCCCGGACAGGATTCAACACATGTTTTTCCGCACACTCGATGCCGATCATCCTGCCAACAAAGGCAAAGAGACCGAAAAGTACAAGAACGTCATCGAAGAAATGTACATCAAGATGGATGGGCTGGTCGGTCGCACCATGGAAAAAGTCGGTAAAGACGATGTTTTTATTGTACTGTCCGATCACGGATTTAAGTCTTTCAGACGCGGCATCAATCTCAATGTCTGGCTGAAGGAAAACGGTTATCTAACGCTGAAGGAAGGCGTGACGAAGACCGGCGAGTTCTTTCAGGGTGTGGACTGGTGTAAGACGCGGGCCTATGCGTTTGGTCTGGCCGGCGTGTACCTGAATGTCAAAGGCCGTGAAAAGGATGGTATCGTTGAGCCGGGAGAAGAGTACGGCAAACTCAAAGCGGAGCTGATCAAGAAACTTTCAGGATTGAAAGATACCGGGACGGGTGAAATTGCCATCACAGAAATGTACGACAGTCGCAAGATCTATTCTGGCCCCTACACCAATGACGGACCGGACTTGATCAGCGGTTATAACATCGGTTACCGTATTTCCTGGAATGGCGCCACGGGTGTTATAGACGATGTTATTTTCGATGACAATGTGAAGGCATGGAGCGGTGACCACTGTATCGACCCGAAGCTTGTTCCCGGTGTAATTTTCACGAACAGGAAAATTACCGCCGCCAGGCCCGCGTTGATGGATCTTGCACCGACCGTGCTCGACTTGTTCGGCGTTAAAGCACCGGGCTACATGAACGGGCAGAATATTTTTCAACCGGGTGTGGGGGGAGATGGCGACAGCCGTGTGGTGCCCAACGAAGTCAAAGAAATTGAGAAAACGGAGGTTGTTGCAATCGATGAGTGACAAGATTAAGTGGGTGAACAAAACCAGCATTCTATTTCTTGGCCTCGCACTTGTAATCTTGGCCTTTTCCGCCTGTGAGCAGACGCAAGCGGATGCAGTTAACAAGAAGGTCATCGTGCTCGGCTTTGACGGCATCGACCCGCAATTGCTGTCTAAATATATGGCAGAGGGGCGTTTGCCAAATTTTTCCAAACTTGCGCAAACGGGCGATTACAAGCCGCTGGGCACCAGCATTCCACCGCAGAGTCCGGTGGCGTGGTCCAATTTCATCACTGGAATGAACCCGGGCGGACACGGCATTTTTGATTTCATTCACCGCGACCCGGCCATGATGATTCCGATTTCTTCCACGACGAAGACAGAGGGGTCTAACAACACGCTCAAACTCGGAAAGTGGGTGATCCCGCTTTCAAGCGGCCATGTGAAGAATCTGCGGCAGGGAAAGGCCTTCTGGAACATTCTCGAGGAGCACAATGTCCCGACGTTGGTGTTTAAGGTGCCGGCAAACTTCCCGCCCGTGGAATCGAAAGGCACGACGCTGAGTGGCATGGGCACACCTGACCTGCTCGGTACATTTGGCACGTTTTCCTTCTACACGGATGACCCACCGCCCAACCGCGACGACATCTCCGGCGGCGTCGTGTACCCAGTGGAAGTCGTCGATAATGGGTTTGTGGCAAACCTGGTGGGTCCCAAAAACACGTTTCTGTCAGGCAAGCCAGACGCCGTCATTCCGTTTCAGGTTTGGCGCGATGCCGAGAACCCCACGGTACAAATAGAGATTCAGGGTAAGAAAATTCTGTTACAGGAAAAGGAATGGAGTGATTGGCTGCGGGTGGAGTTCGAGTTGTTGCCCGCCGGTCTGCAGTCTATTTCCGGCATCTGTCGCTTTTATCTGAAAGAAGTGCGGCCGAATATGAAATTGTACGTAACGCCCATCAATATCGACCCTTCGGACCCGGCTTTGCCGCTTTCCACGCCCGCGGGTTATGTTGAAGAATTGCAAAAGTGCTGTGGCCATTTTTACACGCAAGGCATGCCGGAAGACACCAAAGCGCTTTCCTGGGGCGTCTTCGACTACGGTGACTTCCACAGCCAGAGCGCAAACGTGCTGGAGGAACGCTTGCGGCTTTTCGACCACGTTTATAACGATTTTCACGACGGGTTGATGTTTTTTTACTTCTCGAGCACGGATCTCAACGCGCACATGTTTTACAACATGATCGAACCTGAGCACCCATCCCACGATCCGGAGCTTGCGGCCAAGTTTAAAGACGTGATCCCGGGTGTTTATGAAAGCGTAGATGCAGTGGTTGGCAAAGTGCTTGACAGTATCGATGAGGAGACAACCTTGCTTGTGATGTCAGACCATGGTTTTGCGCCATTCCGAAGGGCAGTCAATCTGAACACCTGGTTGCTGGAAAAGGGCTACATTTCCTTGATCGACAAAGAGAAGCAGACCAAAAGCGAGTACTATTTGAACGTGGACTGGACGCGGACACGGGTTTACGGGCTCGGCTTTAACGGCTTGTACGTGAACCTGCGCGGCCGAGAAGCGAACGGATTTGTCACGCGCAGCGAAAAAGAAAAGCTTCTGGATGAAATTGCGGAGAAATTGCTGGCGCTACGGGATCCCAAGAACGGCAACAAGATCGTAGATCGCGTCTATCGGGCCGACGAGATCTACTCGGGGGTAAACCGGCTGTACTCGCCTGACCTTGTCATAGGCTACAACCGCGGCTATCGGGCGTCATGGGAGACGACCATCGGAAGCTTTCCCGAGGAGTGGATTACCGACAACATGGATCCATGGAGCGGGGACCACTGCATGGCAGCAGAGTTGGTGCCCGGCATCATTTTGTCAAACAAGAAAATCGATGCCAAGAGCCCGAAATTGTATGACCTGGCCCCAACCATTCTCGCGCAGTTTGGCATCGAGAAAACGGACGAAATGGTTGGTTACTCAATATTCAAATAACCCCGATTAAACCACAGGAGAGCAAGATGTTGGGACATAAGATCAAACTGGAAAAAGAACTCTATGACCGCGTGCAGAAGTTTTCCGATGTTGCCGGTTACTCTTCGGTTGAGGAATTTGTAACCCACATTCTGGAAAAGGAACTTTCCTCTGTCGATGAGTCTGATAGTGAAGAAGAAATCAAGAAACGGCTACAGGGTCTCGGTTATCTGTCCTAGAAGCTTGTGTTGCGTAGAAACCTCGATATTAGACAGGAATACAGATGGACATCATTAACGCTGTACTGACCGCTTTTTTCAATCTCATTTTTATGCCTTTCAAGCATTTGGATCCAGTTTGGCCGATGCTTGCCATTTCGTTTGTGACTGGCATTTTGATGCTGTTCGTGTTCAAAGCGACCTCTGATCAAAAAGGCATCAAGCGGGCGAAAAACCTGGTGAAGGGACATTTTCTCGCCATCCGGCTTTATAAGGACGATATCAGCCTGATGTTCGATACCATGAAGAACATCCTGCTCAGCAACCTTCTTTACATGAAGCAATCGTTACGCCCGATGCTTTTTCTCCTGATTCCGATGGGCATCGTCCTGATTCAGATCGGCGCCCGATACGAACATCGTCCGTTGCGGATAGGCGAAAGCACAGTCTTGTCGCTTAAACTGAACGACGACGTGCAGCTAGACCAAGTCAGGCTCGATTTACCGGAAGGTCTCAGCCTCGAAATCCCGCCGGTGCGCGTTGATGCGAAAAAGGAGATTAGCTGGCGCATAAAAGCAAATGTGTCAGGCGTTTTCACGTTGGCATTTAAGTATCACGGGCAGGTGGTGGACAAACAGCTCGCTGTGATTGACGAGCTTGTGCCTTTGTCGGCGGAGATCGCCGGCAACAATCTGGGCGTCACAGTGATGAACCCGAATGAACACAGCCTTACCGAGGCCTCCTTTGTCTCCCTGGTTTCGGTTGTGTATCCCGCGCGTGAGTTTGAGTTCTTGGGAATGGAAACACACTGGCTGGTGGCATTTTTCGTTTTCAGCATGGTTGCTGCTTTCAGCTTCAAGGGCGTTTTGGGCGTAGAAGTGTAGCATTGACGACAAACCTGAAAACATATTGAGATAGGAAAACTGGAAATCGAATGAGCTACCGATTATTGTCGTTTAAGACGAGCGAAGAACATGATGTTGAGCAATGGAACAGCCGGAGTCTGGAAGGTGAACTTGAAAGTTTTAAAGGTCGCACTCTTGTCCGCATTTTCGACCGGTTTCTGGGCGGCTCGAAAGCCCGAATTCTGGAAGGTGGGTGTGGTTTTGGGGCCTGGTGTGAATGGTTTCAGGAGCGGGGCCACGAGACCATTGGCATCGAATACGATGAGAACATCTTTGCGCGCGCTAAAAAATTCAAACCGAATGTTGCCGTAGAGCTTGGCGATATCACTAAGCTCAACTACCCCGACAACTCCTTTGACGCCTACATTTCGCTGGGCGTGATCGAGCATTTCGAGCATGGCCCGGAAAAGGCGGTGCAGGAGTCGTTCCGAGTTCTGAAACCCGGTGGTCTCGCCTTTTATACTACGCCGTTGTTGACGTCCCTTCGCCGGTTGATTTCTCATCCTGTTCGGAATTTTTATTTTCTGAAACGAAAGTTACAGGGTAAGCAGAGCTATTTCTGGGAGTACCGTTTTTCAAAAATAGAGCTGCACAAGTATCTCGAAGAGGCAGGGTTTGAAATCATCCACACCGACGTTGATGATTACGAGACGGACGTTCGCGATCGGCATATCGGGTTGTGGGCAGATTGGTTCTTTCTGAGAAAGCTGGACGGCGAAATATGGGAGTTGAATACGGCCGGAAAATTTATTTTGCGGCTTTTGCGGGTGCTGCCGGCTTGGTGGTACTGTTCCGGGCTGCATCTTGTGGCGCGCGCCAGTAAATCTGTGCCAGAATCCAGCGCGGCTGTGAAGGAACCGACAGGCAAAACCGGGGAAACGACGCAAGCGCACCAGGTCGAAAATCTACTTTGAAAAAACATATTTTCAAAGTAGATTCAAAACTTAATTAATATTACGCTGCTGATTGGGCAACGTAGAAAGGTAATGAAGGGAAAAGCATGGAATTAATTGCGCCACACGGCGGACAACTCATCAACAGAGTACTGCAAGGCGAGGAACGAGAAGCGGCGCTGGAAAAAGGTGGCGGGCTTCGACGAATTAGAGTGAACAGCACATCTGTATCGGATTTGGAACTCATCGCCACCGGCGCTTGCAGTCCATTGGTAGGTTTCATGAAAAAGGCGGACTACGAAAGCGTGGTCGAGAATATCAGACTTGCAAACGGCTTTGTCTGGTCGGTGCCCATCACCCTCGCGGTTTCTAAGACAATCGCTGATGAAATCGTAGAAGGCACTGAAGTGCTTCTGACCACTGAAACTGACTTTCCGTTAGCGCTCATGAGGGTTGAGGAAAAATACACTTACGACAAAACTCACGAAGCGGAAAAAGTGTACGGAACCACCGACGACGCGCACCCCGGCGTGGCGCGTTTGTACAAACAGGGAGAGGTACTGCTCGGCGGGGACATCTGGCTGATCAACCATCTGCCGGATTTACCGTTTCAGGATTTCCGCCATGAACCGGCCGTCACGCGAAAATCGTTTCAAGAGCGCGGGTGGAAAACAGTGGTGGCGTTTCAGACGCGCAATCCGATTCATCGCGCACATGAGTACCTGACCAAGGTGGCACTCGAGGGCGTCGATGGGTTGCTTATTCACCCCTTGGTTGGCGAAACGAAATCAGACGACATTCCGTCGGATGTCAGGATGGAGTGCTACAAGATCATGATGGAGAAGTACTACAATCCGAAACGCGTGATGCTCAGCGTCTTTCCGGCGGCCATGCGGTATGCAGGTCCGCGCGAGGCTATTTTCCATGCGATGCTCCGGAAGAACTACGGGTGTAGCCACATCATCATCGGAAGAGATCATGCCGGTGTCGGCAGCTACTATGGTACGTATGAAGCACAGGAAATCTTCGATCAGTTTACGCAGGAAGAACTGGGCATCGTGCCCATGAAGTTCGAGCATGCGTTTTATTGCAAGCGCAGCAAGCAAATGGCGACAGACAAAACAAGTCCTTCGCTGGGCGCAGACGATAAAGTTTTTTTGAGCGGCACAAAGGTTCGAGAAATGCTTTCACGCGGGGAATTGCCACCTGAGGAATTTACGCGGCCGGAAGTGGCAAATGTATTGATCGAAAGTTACCGAAAAAGTTTATAATCACGTAATTGACGAAACTCAACTTAGGAGGATATGATTCAATGGCATCTTCGGAAAAAGCATGCACGATCTGGTTTACAGGATTGCCTTCATCTGGAAAGTCAACCATCTCCGTTCTGGTAGAAAACGAGATCGGAACACGTGGCCGCAACGTAGAGGTTCTGGACGGAGACGTGGTCAGAACGAATTTAAGTAAAGGCCTTGGCTTCAGCAAAGAAGACCGGGATACAAATATCAAACGCATTGGCTTTGTGTGCCACTTGCTGACTCGCAACGGCGCCTTCGCTATCTCTGCTGCCATCTCTCCCTACCGCGAGATTCGTGATGAGGTAAGAGAAATGATCGGAGATTTTGTGGAGGTCTTTGTGGACTGTCCGCTGGAGGTGTGTATTAAACGCGACGTCAAGGGCTTATACAAAAAAGCCATTTCTGGTGAAATTAAGGAATTCACCGGTATCTCAGATCCGTATGAGGAGCCCCTAAACCCCGAAATCACTGTGAAGACAGGGGATGAGACGCCTCAGGAGAGCGCGACTAAAATCATCGCCAAACTGGAAGAGCTGGGCTATTTGTCGCAGCAGGGCAACACCGTCGATTCGGGCCACGCAGAAGAGTTGGCAACTGTGACGCTCTAATTAAGTGCCAGAAGTTTAGGTGCTTTCGTCCGGGGACTTGCCTCCGGGCGGAAGCTTTTTTTTTGAGAATTTTACTTCGAATTTGAGCATGCCTGAAAAAAAGAAAATCAATGTCCTACAACTGGTGGAAGGGATGAATTGGGGCGGCGCCGAGACCAAGCTGCTCGAGCTCATCTCCCACATGGATCGCGACCGCTTTCATACCACAGTTTGTAGTCTCGGAATCGGCGATCGTCTTCAGGATAAATTCAACCGGCTCGGAATCCCGTTTGTCAGCCTTGAACGGCGCGGGCGAATTGACCTGAAGCTGATTCTCGACGTGTCCAATCTTATTCGTCGCGAAAAGATCGACGTTGTGATGACGACTTTGTTTTATGCGGATATAGTCGGGGCGCTGGCGAGTGCTATCAGCCCGAATAAAGCTGTCTTTTCTTGGGAGACCATATCCGCACCGGAATGGCTCCTGACACATCGTTTGTGGGCCTATCGTTTTGCCATGCACTTTTGCAGCAAGGTCATTTCGGTTTCGCATGCAACGGCCCGATGGTTGGTAGAAGAGCGCGGCCTGCCGGAAAACAAGATCACAGTCATTCCTTACGGCGTTAATCTGGAGATCTTCAACCACAGCCGGAATGGTCGTTTGCGCCCGGAACTTGGAATTCCTCCAGACGTGCCGGTCGTAGGTGTGGTTGCGCGGTTGCATCCGCAAAAGGGACATGAGTATCTGATAAAAGCAGCCAGAGTGCTGGCCGACAAATTCAAAGATCTCAAAATCGTTCTGGTCGGCGATGGGGAATTGCGTGCAGAGCTTGAGCAAGCTGTGGTTGAAGCAGGTCTCTCGGAAACCTTCATATTCCTTGGTTTCAGAAGCGATGTCAGAGATTTACTGTCCATGTTCGATATATTCGTTTTACCTTCCCTCTACGAGGGATTGCCCAATGTTATTCTCGAGGCCATGGCGACCAATCTGCCAGTGGTGGCCACGTCCGTAGACGGTACCGTGGAGCTGGTGGACGACGGTGAAACCGGCTATCTCGTGCCTCCACGTGATCCGGGCGCGCTTGTAGCTAAAATCGGCAATCTGTTGGAGAGCGCCGATTTGCGCAGACAGTTTGGCCGCGCCGGACGAAAGAAAGTTGAAGAGCAGTATTCGCTGGAACTCCAGGTTGAAAATTTCCAGAATTTGTATGAACAGTACAGCATTCATGGCGCGACTATGAACTGAAATGACGCTCCTGGTAAGTGATTGAGAAGGCGCACTTTGATATGACGTGCGCCTTTTCTTTTTGGTCCAAAATTGTACATCGCTGAAACAATTGTGCAATTACTAAACAGATCAGGTGAAACGCTCCTTTTCAGTCGGATTCGATGCTGGGGTAAAGTTATTAAGAAACAAAAGGTTACTGTGAGTCATTTGTGGACCGCCTGTGGCATGCTAATTGCATGATTCTACCAATGCAGGGAAATGTCCATATTTATATAAGTTGTTAAATTTCAATAATTTTTGCCGATACTAAAGAAACCCGAACGCGGCAAAACCGCAAGTGAAAAAAGCAAAATGACCGAGTGGAAAGTGAGATGTGGATCGAAGATGCTGGATTGTGGAAGGAAGGTATCAAATTTCCAAAATTAGCTGGCTGGGAAGGCGCCTGAATGCACAAGCCTGAAGACTCTGTTCGTACCGTGGTCCTGGTGCCCGCTTTCAACGAGGCAGGCTCTATTAAGCGGGTCGTAACAAACATAACAAGAACCAATCCTGATGTGGACGTAGTCGTGATCAACGATGGCTCATCCGACGACACGGCGCAACTGGCAAAGGAAGCGGGCGCAACCGTTTTGTCTTTGCCGGTCAATCTTGGATACGGCGCCGCTCTGCAGACGGGCTATAAGTACGCTTTGATGAATGACTATGACTATACCGTGCAGATAGACGGCGATGGTCAACACGACCCGCGATTTATTGGACAGCTCATTACAACGCTGCAAGATGGTATGGATGTCGCCATTGGTTCCCGCTTTCTGGATGGGAATCTCGGAAATTACGACAATCCCACGTTTCGAAAATTGGGCATGCTCTTTTTCCGTTCTTTGATCTATCTTTTTATCAAACAGAAAATCACAGATCCGACTTCCGGCTTTCAGGCAATGAGTCGTCCGGTTTTTGGTTTTTTTGCGAAGAGCAATCAGTACCCGTCCGACTTCCCGGATGCAGATATCATCATTCTGCTGCATTACGCCGGTTTTCAGGTGCAGGAAGTTCCGGTGGTGATGTATAACAGCGAGACCGGCAAGTCGATGCACAGCGGTTTTAAGCCGCTCTATTATATTGTCAAGATGCTCCTGTCAATCTACGCTGTTATGTTCGGCAACGAAAAACTGACGAAAGTAGGCAATGCCTCCTAAAGCAAAAATAATCATCGTTCTGCTCAGCTTTTCGCTTTTCATGTTCGTTTTGAATCTGATTCGTAAGCGACAGCTGAAAATTGAGCATTCCGTTCTCTGGCTGGTCGTCAGTGCCACGATTTTGGTGGCTTCGATCTGGCACGATTTGGCGGACGGTGTAGCACATTTCCTTGGCGTTGAATACCCGCCCGCCCTTTTTCTGTCCATCGCAATTTTTTTCTCACTCGCCATCTTGATGCACTTTTCTATCGAACTGTCAAAGCTGAAGGATCAGAACAAGAATCTGACGCAGGAGCTGGCGATCTATAAAAACATTATTGAAAAAATAGAAAGAAAGACAAGAAACCTGGATGAACATAACTCCGCTCACGAAAGAGAAAGAGCCCCTCTGGAATAAGTTTGTTGAAAGCCATCCTGCCACCAACTTTTACCAACTGCTCGGTTGGAAGTCCGTTTTTGAGTCAACATTTGGATATGCTCCACGTTACTACATCGCGTTGAATTCCAAAGACGAGGTTGCAGGGATTCTGCCCATGTTTCAGATGCGCGACATTTTTTGGCGGCGATACTTGGTGGCCAATCCGTTCTCCAACTTCGCCGGCATTTGTGCGGAGAGCGGGGAGGTAGAAGAGAGTCTCGTGGAAAAAGCCGCTGAGATCGCCCGGTCTGAAGCGGCGCAGTATGTGGAGTTCCGTCAATTACGCCAGCCACTCCGGCGTGACCTGCCCACAAAAGAAAGCTTTGTGACGCTCATGCTTGAACTTTCCCGCGATCCGGACGTGCACTGGCAGCACATTTCGTCCCGCAACCGCAACAAGATCAGAAAGGCCGAGAAGAACGGGCTGACTGTGGATTTCGGCCTGCACTACCTAAAGGATTTTCATGAAATTTATTCGATCAACCTGCGTCTTCTTGGCACGCCAATTTTCCCGTATCGGATGTTTGAAAAGGTGATCGCAGTTTTCAAAGACCAGGTGGAGCTGCTTGTCTTGAAATTGGACGGGCAGGTCGTTTCGGGCATGTTTCTGTTCAAGTTCAAGAATATGATCTCAGAGCCGTGGGTTGCATCGCTGCGGCAATATAACAAGATCTATATCAACAATTATCTTTACTGGCAGGCCATCAAGTACGCATGTGAAAATGGCTTTGATGTCTTTGATTTTGGCCGGTCCACTGCGGACACGGGCACCTATTCTTTCAAGATGCAGTGGGGCGCCGAGCCGGTGCAACTGTACTATCAGTACTACTTAAACAAGGCAAGCACCGTGCCGGTGGTGGACGCGAACAATAACAAATACCAGAGAATAATCGACGTTTGGAAGAAGTTGCCATTGTTTGTTACGAATTTCATCGGGCCTCGGGTGGTACAATATTTGCCTGAATTGTAGCCATTTGTGCGGACTAAGTATGAAAAAT
>SMXE01000165.1 GCA_004357015.1 Caldithrix sp. | reverse complement strand
ATGTGTGGCAGCCAGTTACCGAACCGCTGACCACTGGATCACCAACGTGGCCCGCGGCGCCATCTCCATCCCCTGCGCAGTGACCGATGAGATTGCGGAAATCGCACTCGCCGCGGCCAAGGCGGTGGCCGGGGAAATCGTCGGCATCGATCTCTTCGAAATCCCGGGCGGTTATCTCGTGAACGAAATCAATCATACCCTGGAGTTTAAAGGCTGCATGACGGCCACAGGCTGCAACATCCCTGCCCGCATTACGGACTTCCTGATCGGGCAAGTTGCTGTTCAAAATACGAAGAGGAACGGAAATGTGCAGACTGCTATTCGTGAGATACGACAAACCGTTTGAAGTCCGCCAGCACCTGGAGCAGTTCGCGCAAATCGCCAGGGACAGCAAGGAATTTCAGGGACATGGCTGGGGCTGCAGCTATCTGGAGAACGGTGAATGGCAGCATTACAAGAATATCCGCCCAATCTGGGATGATGACCTGACGCAGTTCGGCGCAACGACGCAAATCCTGGCGCATGCCCGCAGCGCGTTTCAGGATAAGGACATTCGCATCGAAAACAACATGCCGTTTCACGACGACAAATACGTCTTCATTTTTAACGGCGAGCTGCGGGGCGTGAAGATTCGCGAAACCGGCCGCATCGGCGCTGAAAAAATATTCAATTTCATCAAACGCTTTGACCGGGGTGATATGCGGCGGGCACTGCAGCGCGGCGTCGAAATCATCAAACGCAGGACAGAACATGTGAAAGCAATGAATATTATCATCTCGGACAAAAGCAAAGCGTACGTCGCTTCCGGCTTCACTGGCGATCCCGGTTACTTCACTCTGCACTTCAAACGATCAAATGGTGAACTCATCATTTGTTCTGAAGCCTATCCTGATGAGCAGGATTGGGTGGAAATCAGCAATCATTCAATCCAGGTATTCTCTGACACATGTTGATTATCAAAATTGGCGGTGGGGTGGCCATCAACATCAAAGGGATTGTCGCAGACCTGGCAGAACTGGACGAACAATTTCTTATCGTACATGGCGCTAACGCAGTGAGAGACCAACTGGGGGAAAGTCTCGGCAAGCCGAAAAAAGTGCTCACCTCGGTTTCGGGGTACAGCAGCGTCTTTTCAGACGAAACCGCCATCGACCTCCTGATGATGGCTTACGCCGGATTGAAGAACAAAAAAATCGTTGAGATTTGCCAGCAGCACGGCATCAACGCGGTGGGGCTCTCCGGACTCGATGGCAAGGTTGTTCAGGGCAGACGAAACCGCGGCATCCGGGTGCGAGAGAAAGGCAAAGTTCGCATCGTGCATGATTTTTCCGGCAAGCCCAAAACTGTCAACAAAGCGCTATTGGTGTTACTGCTCGAAAACGGCTATGTCCCGGTGCTGGCCATTCCCATCATTGACGAGAATAATTTTGCCATCAACTCGGATAACGATGACATCGTGGCGGTGCTGCAGGAGACGTTTCAGGCGAAAAGGGTGATTCAACTGATCGAAGCGCCTGGCTTTCTTGCGGACAAGAACGACCCGTGCTCCGTGTTGAGCGAAATGTCGAGAGACGAGCTCATCAAGCAGGAAAAACAAGTGGCTGGACGTATGAAACGCAAGCTGCTTTCACTGAGAAAATTGTTTGAAAATGGCGTCAGAGAGGTGCTGATTGCCGACGGCCGAACCAAACACCCTATCAAAGACGCACTCAACGGCAAAGGAACGACGATCAAATGACAGACTATCTTGAACTCGAAAAGCAGTACGAACTGGGCATTTACCCAAAACGGGACATCGTCCTGGTCAAGGGGAAGAATGCGAAAGTGTGGGATCAGAAGGGGAAAGAGTACATTGACTGCGTGGCCGGCAACGGGGTTGCCAACGTCGGACATTGTAATGAGACGATTGTGAATGCCATCACTGAACAAGCCAAAACCTTGATCACCTGTCCGGGAATATTCTACAACGACACGCGGGCGCGCTTGCTGGCAAAATTGATAAACATCGCACCGGGTCAGATGACCAAAGCTTTTCTGTGCAACAGCGGCACTGAAAGCGTGGAGGCTGCCATAAAATTCGCCAGATTTGCTACCGGTAAGACAGACATCATCTGCTGCATGCGCGCGTTTCACGGCAGAACCATGGGTGCATTGAGCGCGACGTTCAATCCAAAATATCGCACAGACTTTCAGCCTTTGATTCCGGGCTTTCAGCACGTCCCTTTCAATAATTCTGATAAGTTGAAGAATGCCATAACCGACAGGACCGCTGCTGTTCTGGTGGAAATCGTCCAGGGTGAAGGTGGCGTCAATATCGGCAGGGAAGATTATTTGCGGCAGGTTCAGGACATTTGCCAAGACAAGGGAATTCTTCTGATCATCGATGAAATTCAGACGGGGTTCTGCAGAACAGGCAAGATGTTCGCCTGCGAGCATTTCGACCTGGCGCCGGATATGCTATGCCTCGCAAAGGGCATTGCCGGTGGCTTTCCGATGGGCGCACTTCTGTGCAGCGACAAAATAGAAATCCCCGCGGGCAAGCACGGCAGCACTTTTGGTGGTAATCCGCTCGCATGCGCTGCTGCAATCGCTGCTATAGATTATATGTTGGACAATGAACTCGCGGAGCAGGCGAGAAAAAAAGGGACGTACTTCGTGAAAAAATTACACGAGTTCGATTTGCCGGTTATACGGGAGGTGCGGCATCTTGGCCTCATGATCGGAATCGAATTGCGAGAAAAAGTCAAACCGTTTATCCTGAAACTCCTGAACTCCGGTGTACTCGTTCTGCCGGCCGGCACTACGGTCTTGCGCCTGCTGCCGCCGCTTACCATTTCCCTGGAGGAACTGAACATTGTGGCAAGCGAAGTGGCGCGCGCCTTGAAAGGTTAGCCCCACATTTGCCCAGTCGCCACTGCTGTGGTTGCTAAGCTATGGTCGCTGTTCGTATGTCAATTCTGCAACAAACCGAGACCTGGCACCGATATTGCAAAGACACTCAACCACTCATATAGTTGAGCTGAAAACGGCTCAATTGGAAACAGTTCTGAAGACGAATGATCTAAGGCGGAACAATTTCCTTGCACCAACTCAGTTTTCGGTCATAAATTTTGGAGTGATGACATGGTAGAAATAGACACAAAGGACGGTGCCAGTTTAAAAAACGCAAGCAGCGAAGAACTAGTGGAAGCGTTCAAAAAACTTGATTTGTACTTTGATTACGGCCCCAGAACTTACAAACTCGATTATCTCGAAAAAATCAGCAACGTTTTGCTTGAAATAAGAGCGCGGAAATGCAACGGGGAACGCGTAGCGGCCAAGCAAAATCTGGAACACTCCGAAAACTGAATGCACTCTCCTCTCGACGTGATACATCTCCGAAGTCCAGATTTCAAGATTTAGTCCGTTTCTCAGCAATAGGCCTCTCTCTCCCCTCTTCCAGCAATTTTTGACGCCTTCTTTCGCAAATTGAGGGGAACAGACGTACTTATATGTCAGAGTTCACTTGATTCCCCTTCTGCCGAAGGAATGTTCAGAATAGGAAAACATGACAAACATCACCTCACGGGCTCAGCCTGAAGAACAGAAGGCAGCCAATTCCGGAATAATTAGACGCCTCTGGCGCCCATTTGTAATATTTATTCTGTTTGCAGGGTTTACGCTTGCGAATAAGGACATGTTGTTACAATTTGGCAGCGAGGCTCTGAGCCAGTCCCAGAAAGTTTTGGCGTACGTTATTCAGATCGGCATCTGGCTGTCCGCTGCCCATTTCCTGAATCGGTTGGTGATTGTTTTCGTTTGGGACGGCCTGGTCGCCAAAGCCATCGGTGCACCCATTCCGCGCCTGGTGAAAGATATATTCACGATTCTGGTCTATCTCACCGCTGTGACCGGCATTATAGGCATCGTTTTCGGAAAAGACATCACCGGCTTCTGGGCTACTTCCGGTGTCGTCAGCATCGTTCTCGGTTTTGCACTCAAAAATGTTATTCTGGACGTCTTCACCGGCTTGGCTGTAAACATCGAACGGCCGTACAAGATCGGTGACTGGATTATGATCCACGGCTCGAGCCCGGAACAGAATATCACGGGCAGAATCCTCGAAATAAACTGGCGCACCTTGCGGCTGGCAACTGAGGACGATTCCATAGTGATTTTGCCCAATAATCTGCTAAGCTCCATGGTTGTTACAAACTTTTGGGGCGCCGGCCCCATCAGCCGTTTTGATACGACCTTTTGTCTGGATTTTGCAGTACCGACCGACCGGGGGCTCCGAATTCTGTCAGCTGGCGCTAAAGCGGCCATGGGTGAAAGCGGGATTGTAGAACAGCCGGAGCCGAATGTAATCGTGGCCGGCACAAATTCCGTAGGCATTGAGTACAAAGTCAGGTATTGGATGTCGCCTTGGCAAAATGGCATCACGCAGGCAGTCGCGCGCAGCCACATCGTTTCGAATATTCTAACGCACCTCAAACAGGGTGGCATCACCCCGGCTTACCCCAAACAGGATCTTTTTTACGCGGAAATGCCCACGCGAAATCTGGATTCAAGCTCGCTTTCAGATCGTACAGAATTGCTGGCGCAGACTGAGTTGTTTCGATATCTGGACAAAAGTGACTTGGAATATCTCGCCCGCAACATGACGCAGAAACTTTACCCGAGCGGAGAAAAACTTATTAGACAGGGTGAAGCGGGTGATTCGATGTTTATTCTATCAGAGGGGCTGCTCCATGCCTGCCTGAATACAAACAGCACAGGGAAAGAGATTAAGGTCGGGCAAATCATCCCAGGCGAGTTTTTTGGAGAAATGTCTCTGCTGACAGGCGCGCCGCGTTCGGCCACCATCGTGGCCGTGACAGAGGTGGTCGCTCACGAAATCACCAAAGAAAACATGAACACCCTCCTGACCAGACGGCCAGAAGTCGCCGAAACCATCAGTACTGTGATTGCCGAACGAAGACTGCGGAATTCGGAGAAGATGGCCTCGGCAACCCCGGACGAGAGAATCAGGGAAACGGAAAGCCTGGCAAAACAAATCATGAGCAAAATGAAACACTTCTTCACAGGTGTATTTGAAAAGCGTGAAATTACAGTTTAGCCTGGCAACACCTTAGAATTCCACGCCTTTCCCAAAACAATTCCGTTCACCCAGTTTGTTTTAACCACACTATTTTATTGCAAAATTCGTATTTTATTTTATCTTATACGCACACTAATGCGACGGACAGCAAATGGTTCGCCGCAGAACGTGATGCATTCCTATACGCGGCAATATTCTCTGGAAGGGCGGCTTTCGATTCAGCACCGAAGGTGTGCCCTCCTTTAGTTTGTGGCCGCGCTCATGAACGATGAAGGAAACGAAATGCGTGTTATTTTGATTGGGCCGCCAGGTTCAGGCAAGGGGACACAAGCACACCTAATCGAGACCAAACTCGGCATCCCGCACATTTCATCCGGCGACATGCTGCGTGAAGCGGTGACAGAAGGAAGTGCGCTCGGCAAAGAAGCTGAGTCGTATATGTCGCAGGGGGCGCTTGTTCCGGACGATCTGGTTAT
>SMXE01000164.1 GCA_004357015.1 Caldithrix sp. | reverse complement strand
GGTAAAGCGTGTGGCCGTCATCGTCAATGACTGCTTTCCATGGGCCTTTGTAGATGACCGCCTGATTGCGCTCAAGGCATGGACCTTCTTTCCCCTTGTACGCCGTGATGGTGAGCGAACGAAACTCGATACCTTCGACCGTTTGCCACGGCGTTTCGTCGCGTTTCTCGATCCGGATGCCGTAGAAACCGATATCGGCGAAGGCTTGCAGGAACTCGTCTTCACGCAGCGCGCCAGAGATGCAGCCGCTCCAAAGTTCGGGATCGTTTTTCAAGTGCTCGGGCACGTCCTCATCGGAGACGATGTCCGAAATAGCCACTCTGCCGCCTTTCTTTAACACACGGTAGATTTCCTCAAAGAGTTGTTTCTTGTCTTCGTCTTTGACCAGATTGAGAACGCAATTCGACACCACCAAATCAACCGATCCATCCGGAATCAGGGGGTGGCGGTTTCGTTGATCCTGCTCAAATTCTTCGTACGCCATTAGGTCAGATGCGCTCTGGATCGGATTCTTTTTCAGATAGATATTTGCCTTGTCGAGGTCGAGATGCAGGTTCTCGATCTTGCCGCGCCGGAACTCAACGTTGTGATACCCAATGCGATCGCCCACTTCCTGCTGGTACTTGCGCGCCAGGGCCAGCATTTCTTCATTCATATCCACACCGATGACCTTTCCCTCCGGACCCACCATTTGTGAAATAATGTAGCAAATCTTGCCGGTTCCGCTGCCGAGATCCAGTACCGTCTCGCCTGGCTGTACGTATCGGGACGGGTCGCCGCAGCCGTAATCGCGTTCGATAATCTCCTGCGGGATCACTTCAAAGTATTTCGTATCATATTCAACCGGACAGCAGAGTGCGGCTTCCGCTGCCTGCGCGCCGCTCTCGTAGCGCTCCCGCACCGCTTTCTCAACATTTATTTTTGGGGTCGATTTGTCAGTTCCGTTTGTTTTCATGCTCATGTTTCTTTCCGATTATTTATGAATACAATTCATGCCACTAATGTCAGTTACCTGAACTTGAGAAATTGTGGCAAATCGCACCCGAAATGTAGCACGTGTAGCATGCCTGGTGTTTCAAAGGATAGGGTTGCAATGAATCTTTCAATGAGTCTGACACTTTTGCCTCCGGATAGTCGATAAGAATCGGGCAGACGTAGACGCCTTTGTCGGTGACCATGCGGCTGCTTGTGCACTGCAGCAAGGTGTCGTCGTAGTCGGTCAGCAATTCTTTGGTGATGTATTCGAACTTGTCGTAACCGCGGCTACGCACCTTTTCACGGCCGATCCGCAGTGGCGGAATCATCTTGATGCGCGGACGGGCATAACCGATGTCTGTCATGACCTGCCGGAAACCGTCAAACACGCGCTCGGTCTCCGAATCCTCCCAGGTTTGCGCCACCGTGATGATCGGCAGAAACCCATGGGCTACCAGATTCTTCACGCCGAAGATGGCTTTCTCAAAGCTGCCCTGGCCCCGAATTCGGTCGTTCGCCTCGGCGGTGAAGCCGTCGATGCTCACGCGGATCTCCAGTGAGTAGATCGAGTCATCCGTGATTTCCCGCAGCCGACGCGCCACCCTTTTCTGAATCAGAATGCCGTTGGTCAGCACGGTGGCCGGACCGATGGCCAGCGTGTCTTCGAGGATCCCGGGCAGATCGCGGTTCATGAAGGGCTCGCCGCCAGTAAAATAGTACTCCTTAACGCCAAGTTCTTGCGACTCGTCGAGATACTTTTTCACGAATTCACGTGGCATAAAACCAAACTTGTGATTCTCCGGACTGCAACTGATAAAACAGTGCGTGCACCACAAGTTGCAAATTGTGCCGCCAACCTGAAACCAGAGCGTATCGAGATCATAGAGCGGCGCCCAGGCAGTTTCTTCACTCGAAAGGACGACGGCCTCTTCGGCAGCAGCCGCAGACGCTGCCGGAGCGCCGGCGTTGAATGAGTGGTCATGAACTTTCAAGTTTTCCAAACTCATTGCGCGGCTGCCCTCTCTTTAGATTCGAACAAATTGAGTTTTTCGTTGCCTGCGATCAAGGAAAACACTTCCACTATCTGGCTGAATCCAGTGCGCATCAGAAAGGTTGGATTGCGGCCGTAACTCTTGTTGCCCATCAGGTAGAAGTTAGGCTCCGGATTTCGCAGCGTTTCTGCGCCCATGCTCCCCTGCGTCAGGCAGTCGGTGGAACCAGATGCGCCCAGGAGCGCGGCCGAAAGTTTCATGGGCCCGCGCGAAGCGTAACACTCATGCACCTGAAGCTCGCGGTAGAGAGAGTTGTCCGGTCCATAACCGACGTTGGCGATCACCCGGTCAACGATGATTTCTTCGGTCTGGCCATTTCGATCGAGTTGCACCGTGAAACGGTCGTTTGACGCATCGTACGCCACGGCTGCAACGGTGATGTTGTTGCGGTATTCGATGCCGGAAATGTTGCCTGTTGCAACAGAATTCGCGTGCCCTGTCAGCTTCTTTCTGTTCGGCAGTGGATCATCCTCGATGGCAGGAATGGGCGCTTTCCGGTCGTCCCGGATCACCCAGATGAGCGAGGTGTCCGGTTCCTCACGAATGAGGTTGCGAAAGTCGGAAACAGTTGTGGCGGCAGAATAGCCCGCGCCAATCAGCAGTGTTTTCTTACCGGCAAATCGTGCCCGGTCTTTGCCGTAAAGATCGCACAAATGATAATCGATGTATGGCTGGCTTGCTGCCTCGCCTAAGGCCGGAATACCGCCACCGCCCAACCAGTTAGGATTGTGGTAGACACCGGAGGCGTCGATGACAATATCCGCCGATGCGTACGTTTCGCGTCCCTCGTGGTCGCGGGCGAGAAGTTTAAAAGGAAAGGACGTGCGTTTTATATCGCCGATCAAATCACCCTTCATGATCCGGCTCCTGCCGATGCTCACCACCTTGATGTTGGTGTGCAGAGAATCGCGTAATTGCGGCAATTGTGCCAGCGGCTGCAGATAGGTCCTAACGTACTCAATGCCGGTCTGAATCGCATCGGCAGATGGCTCGTGCCAGCCAGGGTGAATTTCTTTCAGCAGTCTGACCCCCAGCGGTGTGTGATTCATCTCCCAGGGTGAAAACAGTGAAACATGCCCCCAGCGCAGGATGTTGGCGCCCACTTCGCCTTGCTCGAATACATTAACGTCGTAGCCCAACTGAAGCGCGTACAGCGCAATTTCGAGGCCGACGGGGCCGGCCCCGATAATGGCGATTTTTTCCTTACTCATCTCTATTCTTCTCTCCAAAAGAAGATGGAAACATGCATGGGTATGCATATATAGATTTGACAACACGAATATACAAATCTATATTCCAAATAAAAGAAAAACTTCCTGCGAAATTGTCCTGAGGAAAGAGTGATTCTATGCGAAGGTGGTGGTGCTATAAATGGGAAGGATCCAGGGTTGCGGTTTCGAAAGCGTTGCGACGACTAAAAGTTCGAAACCGCAATCCCGGCAGGGCTAAAGTTTGCTGAAAATCTCATCGTGTTCAGGGAAGCGCTTCAATTTCTTCTTGGAAAATATCAGTTCGCCGTCTTTGATTACTTCAAAGACGCCACCCGAGCCTTCGATGAGAGTGACTTTTGTATCTGAGAATTTCTCTTCAAGTTCTGCCTTCAAACTGGAGGCGTTGGGAAGGTAGTCTCACATAACGCAGTATTCGATGGAAATATTCATCGGTTTTCATCTCCCGTTATTGTCATAATTTAGACAAAATGTGCGCGGAAATCAAGATGAATATTCGTACTGAAACAATGGAACATCAGCAAACCATGATACACAAAATCTAATTCGTCGCCTCGTCCCTTAACCATTGATCGAGCCAGCCGATCACGGTTTCATGCCAAAGGATGCCATTGTGCGGCGTCAACACCCAGTGGTTTTCATCCGGGAAGTAGAGAAACTTACTCGGAATGCCGCGACGCTGCAGCGCTGTAAAAGCCCCAATGCCCTGCTCGAGCAAAACGCGGTAATCGCGCGCCCCGTGCACCACCAGCATTGGCGTTTGCCACTTGTCGATATGCAGAGCCGGATTGTGTTTTTCATACCCCTTTGGGTTCGCGTAATATGGGCCGCCATGTTCCCATTCCGGGAACCACAGTTCTTCTGTGGCAAAGTACATCATGCGCTGATCGAAAACACCGTCGTGGTTGACCAGACATTTGAAGCGGTCCGGCCAGTTGCCTTCGATCCAGTTGACCATGTAGCCGCCGTAGGATGCGCCCAGAGCGCCGACGCGCTCGCCGTCCATCCAGGGGTAGCGTTCCAAGGCAGCGGCTAATCCTTTTTGCAGATCCTCCAGGGGTTTGCCGCCCCAGTCGCCCCGAATGGCATCGGTAAATTCCTGGCCGTAGCCGACTGACCCGTGAAAGTCCACCATCCCGGCGGCGTAGCCGGCACCGGCATAAGCCTGCGGGTTCCAGCGGTAATGGAAATCGTTGCCAAACGAACCCTGCGGCCCACCGTGAATGAGAAACGCCACCGGGTATTTTTTGTTCGGGTCGAAGTCAGCAGGTTTGACCACATAGCAGGAGACGGTTTCATCATTCCAGCCTTTGAAAGCAAACTGCTCGTAATCCCCCATCCGGGCAGCAGCCAGTTTTTCCACGTTGATTTTCGTAATCGTGCGTAAGTCCTTGCCGTTGCTCTTGATAGAATATAACTCCACCGGCGATTTCAGGTTGTCCAGCCCGAAGACGATGCGCTTTCCTGCCATCGCAGGCGAGCGAACCCTGCCTTCTTTCCAGAGTGTTTTGACTTCCCCTGAGTTCAGCTTAATCGCAAACAGGCTGCGCTGCCCCAAATCTGCCGCAACCGTGAAGATCGTCTTGCTGTTCGGCGACCAGAGGATCGAGCCTGGCGATCTATCCCACTCCTCCGTCAGTATCCGTGTCTTGCCATCGGGCCAGCCGCGCAGCATCACGCGGAAGCGATCGGATTCGTAGCCGGGCCGCTGCATGGCGAGATAGGCCAGGGTCTTGCCATCGGGTGAGAACGCCGGACTGGTGTCCCAGGCATCATTCGCTTCGGTCAGACACTCCGGCTCCTTCACGCCGTCGACGGGTGCGAGATAGAGATCGAAGTCGGTAGACCAGGCCTCCTCTCTCCCGGCATCCCGTGCGGTGAAAACCACCGCCTGGCCGTCTGGCGTAAAGGTGATCTCCCCGGGGCCGCCGAAGGGTTTGGAGGGGCTGTCCGCGTCCATTCCCTTCATGATGTCAATCGCATCTCCACCCGTTGCAGGCATCACGAAAATATGAGACCGCCGGCCGTCTTTCCAGGTGTCCCAGTGGCGGACGAACAGTTTTTCGTAGAGAACACCGCTGGTCTTGCGGTTCTTTTCTTCCTCAACGTGCTGTGTGGTGCAAGGCAAATTTTCGCAATCGGGAAAAACTTCCATGGTGAATGCCAGGTGCTTGCCATCGGGTGAGAACGCCGGACTGGTGTCCCAG
>SMXE01000016.1 GCA_004357015.1 Caldithrix sp. | reverse complement strand
CGGTCTGATGCGAACTTATGCGTCCGCTTGCACAACCGGCCAGCAGCAAGATGCCTGCGGTGCAAAACATCTGAACAAGCGTACGGAGGGGAATATTCCGCAACTTGCTTTGCTTGTGACCTGTGATAAATTCATTGCCGCAATTCATGGCTTCAACTCGCTTAGTTTTGAATGACAAATTCAGCGCGTCTGTTTTGTGCCCAGGCCAGGGGAGTATGTCCAAAATCGATGGGCCGTTCCTTGCCGTAACTGATAATGGTCAGGCGGTTGGGTGAAATGCCATAATTGATGATGTAGTTTCTCACCGACAAGGCGCGCCGTTCTGCGAGCGCCAGGTTGTATTCGACCGTACCTCGCTCGTCACAATGGCCCTCGATCCGCACGCTGACGTCAGGATTCTCGCTCAGTTTATGTGCATTCTCAGCCAGCAGGGCTCTGGCTTCCGGCGTCAGGGCTGACCTGTCAAAATCAAAATGTATGGCCAGTAAAATCAGGGGCTCTTTTCGCGCGATGTCTGCCGGCGGTTCGGGCGTCACAGTGGCAGGCTCCGGCTGCTCCGGCTCGTTTACCGGCGGAAACGGATCGTGTTCAGGTTCAAAGTTCACCGTTTCTTTGCTGCCGCCGCAACCGCTTATCGATACGACTAGTAAAAGAATAAATAGTCCGTAAAGCAAACTTGTTTTTTTTCCCATCCTGAGTACTCCTTTCAAATCAAAAAGCAATGAAAACGATTTAAACTAATTCAGTCGTGGCGACCAGGCCGGCATGTAGTTGACCCCGCCTGACGTTATTTTCTTTTGATCCGATCCATCCCAGAACATCGAGTAGAGTTCCTGCCTGCCGCTTCTGGAGGAACTGAAGGTCAACGAAAACCCGTTTGGCGCCCAGTACGGATCTTCATTGCTGCTGCTGCTGTCGGTCAACCGCATCTGGTTTTCGCCCATGGCATCAATGGTGTAAATGTCGAACCCGGATTCGGTTCTGGAAACGTAAGCGATTTTGTCTCCCCGCGGTGACCATGTGGGCGAGTCATTGTAACTGCCCTCATAGGTCAGCCTGCGAATATTCAATCCCTCAGCACCCATGATGTAGATCTGTGGCGACCCCGAGCGGTCAGACGTGAACGCGATCTCCCGGTTCGAAGGTGACCAGGTCGGCGAGGAATCGATGGCGCGGTTGTACGTCAGCCGGGTGAAACTTTTTTTCTCCACATCCAGCAAATAGATCTCGGCGTTGCCATCCTTGGACAGCGTCATGGCGATCTTGGCGCCGTCCGGCGACCAGGCCGGGGCGGAATTCAAACCCGTAACGTTGGAGATGCGAAACTGGGTGGCGGTGGCCAGATTGATCACATACAGATTCTGACGTTCATCTTTGTACGAGGTGTAGCACAAACGTCTGCCGTCCGGCGACCAGGCGGGGGAAAGAGCGATGCTTTTGTCAGAGGTGAGAATTCTGGCATTGTGACCATCATAATCCATCACGGCGAGCTCTTTCACGCCATCCTGTTTTTGGTGCACGTACGCGATTTGGGTTAATGCTGTCCCTCGTTCACCGGTCAGACTGTAAACGACATCGTCCGCAATTCTGTGGATGGTGCGGCGCTCGTTGCCCCGGCGTCCGGTGTAACCAGACCGGATGATGGTTTTGCCGGAGGCGTTGTCCACCAGACTCGGTTGCATGGTCACACCGCGGCTGCTGATTTCATACGTCCCGCCCAGCCGGGCAATGGCGCCGCCGTTTTTTGCGGCGGTTGAGTTACTGGTCGCCGGCTGACCAGTCCGGAGACTCACTGAGAAATAGCCGGACATCCACAGATCGTTCTTAAGCACTTCAGTGATCAACGCGCTCAGGACGTCGCTGTTTGTCCCGTTGGTTGCGCCTTCAAACGGATACAGGTCGATTGTCATCCGCTGAAACGTCTTGGTGTAGACTTTCAAGTATACATCTGTCTGCGCCAACACCGGATTAGCCAACCCCAACAAAACCAGAAAGCAGCCAATTTCCCTCAAACTTTTTCTAATCTCACTCTCCACTCTTTACCCTTTACTCTCTTCGCTTCACGCTCATCGCCCTTGCTCAAACTCAAAATGCACCCCCAGCGCCGGCTCCGGAAAATCAAAAGGCAGCGGCGGCAAGGGATTCGCCAACAGCACCGCCCGCATGACGGCTTGATCAAAAAGGTAGTCTCCCGAGCCGCGCTCAATAGCAACTCCGGTAATTTCACCGTTGCGTTTGATTTTGAAGTAAACCAGCGCTTTTCGGCTCAACGCCTGTCTGCGCGAAGCAAAGGGGGGCTCCCAATTTGCCTGAATCCGCGACTGCAGCAGCGCCAGGTAGTAGGAAAATGGAAACTCCTTAACGTCGAGCCGGACTTTCTCTCCGCCGACCGTGGATTTGCCTTTGTCGGATTTCTCCGGCTCTTCGACTTGCTTTGGCGGCTGCTCTTCCGGTTCTTCTTCTACAATTTTCGGTTTTTCAACGGTCACGCCCTCAAGCTTCTTTGGTTTCGGCTTAACCCGCTGGTGTCTTGGAACAATCTTCTCAACTTCGGGCGCCTTGAAAGATACGGGCTCCATTCTGACGATTTCCACGGGGATGACCACCGGATAGCCTTCGAACATGTCTGGCCGGCCACGCAGGGTAAATAAGGCCGCGACCAGCACGGCGTGCAGCGCAAGAGAAAATAATACGTTCGTCTTCATCGGATCTCGTCCTTAACCGAAGCCACTATCTCTGGCGCGGTTTCAAAACCAGGCCGAGTTTGCCAATGCCGAGCTCCTTGATGATGTCCATCACGTCGATGACATAGCCGTACAACGCCTCCTTGTCACCTTGCAGTAAAAGCGGCTTGAGCCGGTTGCTAACTTTGCGTTTCTCGAGGCGTTCACGCAGTACCGTCAGTGTGATTTGTTCTCTGTCCCAGAACAGGGCGCCGCCCTTGTCCACTGTCAGCACGATGGATTCCTTTGGGTCGATTTCCTTTGCCATGCTCTGTGGCAGATCCACCGACATGCCGGAACGTAGCAGTGGCGCCGTGATCATAAAAATGATGAGGAGCACCAGAATGACATCGACCAGACTCGTGACGTTGATCTCCCCAAGCGATGTGTACTTAGCGGACTTCATGTGTCTCCCGCTTTGCGAAGGCTTCGATCAGGTTGGAGTAAAAAATTTCCAGCTCGGAGCTCAGGCGTCTTAGTTTGCTGACAAAATGATTGTAGGCTACCACCGCCGGGATGGCCGCGCCGAGGCCGGCAATGGTGGTGATTAACGCCTCCGCGATGCCGGGCGCCACCACGGACAGGTCCGCGGAACCGGACGCACCAATGGCGACAAAGGCGGTCATCACGCCCCACACCGTGCCGAACAGCCCGAAGAACGGACTGACACTGGCAGTGGTTGCGAGGAAGGGCAGATTCCTCTCAAGATTCAGCATCTCCCGGCTCGCCACTGCGTCGAACACCCGCACAAGGTCCTGGGACGTGTGCTCTTGCTTGCCCTTTTGCTCCCGCAGCATATCCACACTGCCGCTGAGGGAAGGGTCTGAGCCTGCTCCATCGTTCTTGTTGAACAGCCAGTAGGCCTCTTTGAAGATGGCGGAAAAGGGATTGTTCGGCCATTGACGGCTGGCTTGCATGATATCGCGCGTGCCGCGCCGCTGCCGAAACATCTGGAGAAACCGATCCGATTCCTTGCGCACCTTGCTCAACACGCGCAGCTTGTCGAAGATAATTCCCCAGGACACGATAGAAAAAATCAGCAAAATGCCGAGCACAACCTTGGCGACGATACCGGCATGCAAAACAAGGTCAAGTGTATTCGGGGGCGAAAACGGCTGCGGGTTGATGGAAAAGCCGATGATACAGGCGTTAAGAAATGTCATGCAGTACTCCATGTTGGCGTTCAGGCCGGGTTGCTTTTTTTTTACACATACAGGGCAGGTAAGTTCCATGCTCTGAACCAACCTACGAAACTTGCCGTGCTGTGTTTAAAACGAAAGCAATATATTCCACAACCCGACAAAATGCAAGGTAAAAATCTGAAGGATGCCGGGGATGAAGCACCGCTTTAACATTACATTTGAAATTTTGCAGCGTGACAGGAGTGAAAGGAAAAACCCAAGTTGCCAATGCCGATCCGGCAGCCGACGTGCAAATAAATCCGCCAGCAGGAAGCGAAATTCAGGACACGTGTGTCCCGGTGAGCGATGGGAATAAAGCGGTAAGTTGGGAATCGCTTTTCGCAGGCACCCATTTATCTTCTTTCTTGCTCCAAACCTCGTCCCGTAGAGAGAAAACACCCTGATCTATCAGAACCTTGATTTTCTCTTCGGAAAGGGGACCGATCGTATTTTCCTGAACTTTGACAAAGATGTCTTGCATGGCGTTACCACAAGTTTTGTGATTTTGGAAGTTCTCAATTCATATCGACAAAACTTTGTCGATGTACGGCGCTAAGCGCTTAAACTGTCGTAATGCGTTGCCGCAGCACCGGTTCCAGATGGCGCACCCGGCATGGCGCGCCGCCGTCCTGATACTCGCAATCGCCCCAGTAGAAGCATTTTACCGAGCAGATGGCCGCGTCATCCAGAATGTTATGCTCAGGGTAGTTTTCCGAGTAGCTTTCGAGATGCTTGCGCCAGCGCCGTCTCTCCAGAATTTCCCGGAAACCACTCTTACCGAGCAGGTTGACTCGAATGAGCGCCGACAAATCCTGCGAGGCTTTCGCCTTTGGGCTGTCGAGCAGAAATGGTTTCATGGCCTTCACGGCTTCACCGACTTTCGGGTCATAGGAAATGTAGCCGAGGAAATCGAGCTTGATGCACAGCAAGTCCAGAGCCGCCGCCTGAATGGCCTGTCCTTCGCTGATCTCATCTCTGCTCTTCACCATGTTGAGGACAAGCTTCGGCTGAAAATCGTCAAGCGTCTTTTCGAAAATCTCATGTGCCTCTGGGTTGATCTTCTGCAGATCTGCGAGCAGGTCACCGATGGTCAACACGGTTTTGTTTGGCCGGTTAATCTCTTCTCTCTCGAGTATTTCCACGACATCTGCGTGGCCGCGCAGGCGGCGCTTCAATTCCCGCAGCAGACAAACTTTGATGAATCCGAAGGCCTCATAGATCGACGTGGGTTCCGGCGTCATAATAATGATTGGCTCGTCGGCGAGCAGGAAGAAGTCGATGGTGTTGAACCCTGAGCCGGCGCCCAGATCGAGAATAATCGAATCAGCCTGCAATTTTTTGAGTTCACGGATGAAGCGCTGCTTTTGGGTGTACTTCGGATTTGCAAGCCCAAGGGTGCCGCAGGCGCCGCTGATCATGCGCAGGTTGTCCACCGGCGTGTCGATAACGACGTCGCTGAGAGAGTCCTTCTGCAAAGTGTAAAAGTCGAAAAAGGTGAGTTCGGGCTCGAGCATGCCCATGCAGGTGTGCAGGTTGGCGCCGCCAAAGTCGGCATCCACCATGATGACTTCCTGCCCCATGGAAGCAAGGCCGATGCCCAGCGACGACGAAAAAATGGTTTTGCCCACGCCGCCTTTGCCACTGGCGACCGCATAGATCTTCTTCTGATAAGTGGCGTGTCCGTTGCCGTTGGCGGGGTCGAACAGATCTTGCAGTTCTATGGTCTGCTCGGCAGGGATCCATTCATCCAGATTTTCGCTCCAGATAAAATCGGTTTTCGAAAAGCTGCCCTGCTTAACCAGTTCCCTGAGTTCCGCGAGTTTTACCGGCCCGAATTCGCGTTCATCAACCCTGATGAATAAGTTCTCCAATGTGCACTTCCCTTAAAAGTTTTATTCCGAAATCAATTAATCCTTTGCCTGGATTAATTCATTGCACCGCATCTGATCAAAAAGAATGAATTTCTACTATGTTAAATATATGTCCGTTTGCTGCAAAAGTTTAGTTTGTTAGATAAATTTCACAGCTTGTAGTACAGCTTATGGTCATCCGGTCGAGCAGGGTCAGTGCGTCATCCCTGACAAACCCGACCGCAGGCAGACGCTCGAACTTCCGCCAATCAGGCGGGTAAGGAAACACGGCTCCTGATCCGCAATTTGCTCTTCCGGCAAAGGCCTGGCTGGGGATGACGATGGCGTCCAGCGCCTGAACGCGACCCTCGCCGTCGATAATGTCTTGCCCGGTGCCGAGATCTTTTTCGCAAACTCCAGCCGGGCTTTCATGTTGCTGGGGGTGATGCCGTTGTTCTCCTGCTTTATTCAGCAACACTACGCCCGGCGTCATGATGTCAGGTTTTCCGTAACCGTCCACGGTGGGCCGTGACCGGATTCGTCCTGAATTCTTGCAGAAAGCTCAGAAGTTAATGCGGAACCTGAAGTGAAAATCCGTCGGTGATAGTCAAGCCATAACGTGATGTTACAAAATCTTGATGGACGTTGTCTTTCTGCCAGGGATGATCCACTTGTTTTTTTGTTGATTCTTGCTATATTTGTGCAAAATGCTAGGCAAACAGGAATGCGTGATGGTTTTGATAGACGAAGTTCTGGAAACCTGCCTCTACGTCAATGACATCGACGTGGCGGAAGAGTTTTATAGCAGGCTGCTCAATGCTGCTGCGTATTCCAGACAGGGCGAGCGGCACGTTTTTTTTCGAGTGGGGAAAACGATGCTTTTGCTGTTTAACCCGGACGAGACTGGCAAGCCGGGTTCTGTGCCTGCACATGGCGCAAGGGGGCCGGGGCACGTTGCATTCACGGTCTCGCATGCCCGGATTGATTTCTGGCATGCCCGGCTACGTGAACTCGATATTGAGATCGAGCAAGAACATGACTGGCCGTCAGGCGGCAAGTCGATTTACTTTCGAGACCCGTTTAATAACTCTCTCGAATTAGCAACCAAAGACACCTGGCCGTAATTTAACTTGAACCTTATCGGCATTTTTTGTATCCTCGATATTTCGTTCAGACACTCGTTAATAACTTCCGTCACCCCTGTCGATACTCTATTTGTTAGCCGGCTCGGTTAGAACTCTAACCCGGCGAAGCTGGAATCAAAAGCGACATTTAGCCGCAGAGTGTTCAGAGGTCGCAAAAAAGACCTCTGAACACTCTGCGTTCTCCGCGAACTCCGCGGTTAAAGAGTCTGCGCGGCGGGATTCTTATGGCGCTTGCAAGCAAGCGCCAGGTGTTCTTGCCGCTGGTTGGAATGGTCTTTGCTGAAATTTTGTAGTATTTAAATTAGAAAAACATCATGTGTCCCTGCTGGAGTTGACGATGGTTCTTAGAGCTACGAAACTCATCTTGTTATTGTTTTTAAGTCTGTTCTTTGTTGAGACGGTCGTCACGTACGCAAACAACTCTAAGAACGGCTTGTTTCCAAGCCCCGCAATTCTTAAGCCTAATATTGAATTTTGGATCGACGTTTACTCGAAGTATTCTGAGCGGCAGGTGATCATTCATGATT
>SMXE01000163.1 GCA_004357015.1 Caldithrix sp. | reverse complement strand
TTGAGACTGTTCAATAATTCAAAAATGCTGAACATGAATACTATATTGCATGTCTCTATTCCCAAAACCTAATGAGTGAGCACTCTCGATTGGCGGAATTCTTGCCCCGGAAATGGTCATTTTTTTGTGCTTTCTCCTTAAGGCTGCATCCAAACGCATGACGAAAGACGGATCAAATCAGCTATTGGGTGAAATTTGAAGTTTAATAGCCGACTTGAACGATGGGACCTCGCCTTAATAGATGTGTTTATCTGTACCACAAATTTCAAAAGCCTCGACCTGAATTCGGAGGCCCGCACTGCCCATCTTTGGCATGGGACAATCCGCCAACTCCAGGTTGTAAGGTTCATGAAAAACTGCGGCCTGCATGGCTCTACCCTGAAACTATTCGTTGAATGACCTGCTGGGGGGCACGCGCTGTAGATTCTCTGAGCACCAACTCAACAGGAACCAACACTCGATTCACCATCATCCTGTCGTCTTCTATTTTTTCCACGATTCGCCGTACGGCGATAGCCCCCAGATCCTCCTTAAAGACTCGCACTGAGGACAAGCAAGGCTCTACCTGAAGGCATACTTCGATATCGTCAAAACCAATAACTGACACATCGCGCGGGACGGTTAGATTTTTCTCCTTCAGACATCTCATGACGCCAACAGCCATCGTATCGTTGGAGGCAAAAACAGCAGTGAAGGGAACACCGGTACCCAACAGTTTTCGCGTGGCTTCACGACCATCGTCAACGCCCGTATACGGTTCAGCGTTGCTGATGAGTGCATCTCTCACTGGTATGCCTTGGTCCTGGAGCGCCGCCTTGTAGCCTCTCAATCTCTCGCTTAAGCTTGGATGACTTGCCTCGCCACCGACAAAAGCAATGTCACGATGCCCCTCTTTGATGAATTGATTCACTGCCGCACAAGCTCCTCCGTAGTTGTCAATGAGAACCGTAGAAGCTTTACACGCAGGCGTAGTATAGTCAATCATCACTAGTGGGAGACCCATTCCTTGAACAAAATCAATCAGTCCATTTGACACCTTGCCCGCCAGGATGACACCATCTACATTTCTTTCCAGCAAGAATCGTGGGATTGGCGCACCTTGCCGAAAGTTCTTTTGTACAGTAGTCAGCAAAATGTAGTAGTGATGTTTGCGAGCTTCGATCTCACTGCCCAGAAATATCTTTGTGTAAAATGGCTCAGCCTGAGAGAAATGGTCTTCGGTAAGGATAAAGCCAAGATTATATGTTCTTTGTGAGGCCAGGCCACGGGCGGTTCGGCGTGGGTGATAATTCAGTTCGGCGATTGCGTTTTCCACCCGCTTTTTCGTTTCTTGCCTGACGTTTGACTTGCGATTGATCACCAGAGAAACCGTGGACAACGCAACGCCTGCCTTTTGTGCAACATCTTTTATTGTAGGAGACATTGGCTAAGACATAAAAGCGATTTTATTATGGCAAAATGGCTGTTGAGGCTGATCACAGAACACAGTGGCGATTCGAAATGCAATATACCTATATTTATCGAAGCGCTTCGATAACATATAAAACAATGTGGTCTCTGTCAAGAAATATTTTTCTGATCTGAAAAAAAATATAAGGCATAGACTATCCTGAAGTATTCTCAGCGCGACGAAGCCACAGGTGCAAAGTGCAACCCAAGAAATAAGCAAGTAAAAAGCGAAAGTATCACTCGAAAATCGTGGCTTCAGGATAGAGCGGAACATGCATCTGAGGGGGGTGTCAAAAAAAATCCCTGTACTTCGGTGTGGAAGAATCAAAGAACCGCGTTAGACACGGTGGGCACCGCCCGAACGTTTCTTGCGTCCACTGAACTTCATAAAGAAGTGAGGCCTGCAATACGCGCCCAGAGCTAAGCTCCCTAATTATAAGTATTCGCTCTTTGATTTTAAACCACACAGAACATACAGGGATTTAATACGTGATCAGTTTAGCAAAACTAGCGCAAAAAGTCAAGGGGAAAGTTGCCGATCTTGCACCATCAGCAAGTCCTCCGGGGAGACGAGCAGAGTCTGGATAAGCACTAACACTTGAAATGAAAATCATTGCTTTTCATTCGGTGAATGGTTAAGTTTATTTCACAATTCGAGGCAAATTTGCGGAACTCCAATGATGATTTCCAAACTTCTTCTTTGGTAAGCATCGTACTTTCAGAAATTTTGCACTACTTGAGCAGAAGATAATCAAAGATGAAACGACAAAACGCAACCATCCGACTGCTCTCAGGCATCGTTTGCGCGGTGGCGCTGGCAGCTTTCGGTTTCTCGCAACAATCCGAGGCGCCGGCTGCTAAGAAGACTGTTCACGTCATCAAACTCGAAAGCATCATCAGTCCCGTATCAGCAGAGTTCATAACAACGTCCATCACTAAGGCGGAAGATGAAAACGCCGAGTGTTTGATCATCGAGTTAGACACACCCGGCGGGCTGCTGGAATCGACGCGGCAGATCACCAAGCGTTTTCTGGCGGCGAAAATTCCTGTGATTGTTTATGTCGCTCCCTCCGGGGCGCGGGCAGCTTCGGCAGGCGTATTCATTAGTTATGCCGCTCATCTCGTTGCCATGGCGCCGAGCACCAACATTGGCGCCGCAACGCCCGTGAACATTGGCGGGGGCGGAGGCCCGGATTCTACATCAGCACTTAGCCACAAAATCACCAACGATGCAGTGGCGCAGGTAAAAACGCTTGCCGAAAAACGCGGCCGCAATGCGGAATGGGCGGAGAAAGCAGTGCGCGAAGCGGTTTCCATAACAGAGCAAGAGGCGCTTGAATTAAACGTGATCAACTTTATCTCACCTTCCCTCGACTCGCTTTTGGCTCAAATAGATGGCCAGGAGGTCGAAGTCGCTGATGGTTTTCACACACTTTCCACTAGCAATGTCACGGTTGTCGTTCATGAGATGAATTTCCGCTACAGACTATTGGATAAAATAGCGAATCCCAACATCGCCTACATTTTGCTGATGCTGGGCATTTACGGCATCTTTTTCGAACTCTCCAATCCGGGCGCTATCTTCCCGGGCGTGGTGGGCGCGATTTTTCTGATTCTGGCCTTCTTTGCCCTGCAAACGCTGCCAGTGAACTACGCAGGTTTGCTGCTTATCCTGTTAGCCTTGGTCTTGTTCATTATGGAAGTCCAGATCGTCAGTTATGGACTTTTAACCATTGGAGGTATTATTTCCATGAGTCTGGGCTCTCTGATGCTGTTTGAGCAACCTCCCGACATTTTTGCCCCGGTCATTTCCATTTCGATCAGCCTGGTTATCTCATTCGTTCTAATCACTGCCGCCTTCTTTGTTTTCGCTTTTTCACTGGCTTTCAGAACGCACAGGAAAAAGGTCACCACCGGCACAGAGGGCATGGTCGGCGAAATTGGCGTTGCCCAAACCAGACTTACCCCCGAAGGCACAATTAAGGTACATGGTGAAATCTGGAAGGCCTTGTGCGATGACGCGATCAAGAAGGGAGAGCGTGTTCGCGTCGTTTCTGTAGAAAGTCTCTCCCTGAAAGTCCGGAAAGCTTAGTTGAACCTAAATTGAGCGATTGGCTTTTGCCAATTAGCTTTTAGCTATCAGGTGAAATGATATTCACGATGTAATTTTTCAAAAATTAAAAGCCAATGGCCAAACGCGTATTTTAGGGTTAATCACCAAAACAATAGCTCAAGAGATGCTTGGACCAAAAGCAGGTTATCTCATGAGCAAAGCATTAGGGAATTAAAGGACACAGGAGGAAAACATGCAACCTTTCTTTGGAGTTCTAATTGTTATTGCAATGATGCTCATCGCCAGCTCTATCAGGGTTTTGCGGGAATACGAACGCGGTGTGGTCTTTCGCCTGGGTCGTCTGGTTGGGGCAAAAGGTCCGGGATTGATCTTTCTAATCCCGATGATCGACCGGATGGTGAAGGTCAGCTTGCGCACGGTTGCGATGGACATTCCTTCGCAGGACGTCATCACAAAGGACAACGTTTCGGTTAAAGTAAATGCCGTGCTCTATTTTCGCGTGATGAACCCATCAAAGGCAATAACCGAAGTGGAAGATTTCCTGTACGCGACTTCACAACTGGCGCAAACGACACTCCGCAGTGTGCTCGGCGGCCACGAATTGGATGAGATGCTGGCCTCCCGGGAAACAATAAACGCCAATTTACAGGAAATCGTCGACAGCCACAGCGACCCGTGGGGCATTAAAGTATCGCTGGTTGAAATCAAGCATGTGGATCTGCCGCAGGAAATGCAGCGCGCCATTGCAAAACAGGCAGAAGCCGAAAGAGAAAGAAGGGCCAAAGTCATTCATGCGTTAGGTGAACTTCAGGCATCCGAAAAGCTGTCGCAAGCAGCGGGAATCATGAGCAAAAATCCTATTTCCGTACAATTGCGCTTCTTGCAAACGCTAACGGAAGTGGCGGCCGAGAACAACTCGACGATCATTTTCCCATTGCCGGTTGACCTGATGAGCCACTTCTTCGGCGATAAGAAGTAGCGCTGGTCTCGTCGGTCGAAACCAGGCCGGAAACGCCGCTCAGGCACGCACAAATATGGACATCAAGGAACGCCTGCAATTAATTGACAAGCTGCCACGCAACAAGAACAAGATTGTGTCGCAGCAACGTGTCGACTCGTTGCCCGGTCCTGCGAATATCGAACAACTTCTCGGTGGGCAGATGGTCGAAACACCGTCTGGCCGGTATTTCTGCCTGGAAAAGACACATCCTGTTGATTACAGACACGGGGTAGTGCCTCTGCTATCCTATCTTGAGAGCGATGCCTCCCTCCTTCATCTTCTGGTCAATGATCCGGAATTCGGTGCAGTCGAATTAGAACAAACGCTTTTTATCGACACGGAAACCACAGGACTTTCCGGCGGCGCAGGTACGTGCGCCTTTTTGGTGGGCGTTGGTTATTTCCAAGATTCCGAATTTCGAGTCGTGCAGTATTTCATGAACGACTTCGACGAGGAACATGCTCTGATGGAAACGCTGGCCAAGCTGGTCAGTCGTTTTCAGGTCATCGTGAGCTACAACGGAAAATCCTATGACATACCGTTGCTTAACTCCCGCTACATTTACCAGGGATTGAAAAGCGAGTTTCAGACTGTTCGCCATTTTGACCTTCTGCACACTGTGCGCCGGCTGTGGAAACACCGGTTGCCGGACTGCTCGCTAGCGACTGCCGAGCAGCACCTGATCAAGAATACGCGGGAAGGCGACATCCCCGGCTATCTCATCCCCATCACGTATTTTGACTACCTGAGAACGAAGGATGCAGGTCCGCTCAAGTCTGTCTTTTATCACAATCAGCAGGATATTCTCTCCATGGTTGCGCTGATGGCAAAAGCCATGCATGTTTTGCAAGACCCCTTGCGCCACTGCGAGAACGGAGAGGAATTGCTCAGGGTCGGCAAGCTCTATGAGGCGTGCCGCAGGTACGGCGAAGCCGGCCGCTTGTACCAAAGTCATCTTGAAAATGGCGCAGATGAGTCAAACGAGCAGGAACTGCTCATTCGGATGGCTTACGCGTATAAGAAACTGAATCAGTGGAACAGAGCAGTTAAAGCCTGGCAGGCATGCGTGGAAACAAAACGATTTCACCCATTGCCATACATTGAATTAGCCAAACACTACGAACACCGCGTGAAGGATGTTTCGGCGGCAAAAAAGTTCGTTGACAAAGCGCTCAAAGAAATGATGATTCTGGCTAATTTGGGCCGGCGCACGGATTGGGACGAGTACGGAGAAGATCTCAAGTATCGATTGCAAAGATTGGAGCGCAAGTTGGATGCGCCTCTTGCCAAGTAGGGGACAATTTTCGCCTGGCCTCCGTGGCAAGATTCATGAATACTTCAGATTAGTAAGTATAGCCATTCTTTCTGATGAGACCAATTTCCAATTCGGCCACCTCGCCTTTCTCTACCCTCACTGCGGGCAGCACCTTTCTATGATAGCCATCTGCAACGATCTCCAAGGTATAGTTCCCCTGTTTCAACAAGCGATAGAATGCGCCGGATTCCGGCTCGGTCCGCCTCGAATTCACATGGTCTGCATGATAACCCCGGACTTTGATCTTCGCCAGGAGTGGCTGCCGGGAATGCAAATCAAAAACGTGTCCTTTAATGCCAGTGCCCAACATTCGCTCAAGCAGGTAAAAGGCGCCGTGAACATTCTCGTCTACAATGGACGGAACTTTCTCGGCAGCGGGAAAGTATTCGGTGCCAACTTCGACAATGTAATCGAAGACACGCAGATGTCCGTACATCCAGATCGAACTCTGGCCCACCAGACCGTTGAGCGGCAATACGGAATAATTTCCGTAGCCAGATTCTCGCCGGATCCGTGCGGCCATCTTGGTGGCGATATTAACAATCAAGTCAAGGTCAGGCGGACGTTTGAAATTGCCCCATGGAAACAGGATGGATTCACCGTAGCTGTGGTAAGAAATGCCGATCACAAAGTTTTCGCGCAGCGTCAGGTCCCGGATCGCCCGTGTTTCGTTTTCTGAGAACGGGTCTGCACCGCGGTAGAACCAACTGCCGGGTTTGTCATCGCCTCCATCCTTCCAGTTAAAGTCATAATTTCGGTTCAGATCGACGCCATCATAAAGCGGGTCGAAACGGCCATTCCCATCATTGTCCCTTAGATTCTTGCGCCACCACGGAAAGGTGCGACTGTTCTCAAAAATATAGCGATAGCCGTCCGGGTTGACCACCGGCACAAACCAGATCTCCAGGGAGTTGACCCATTTCGTGATCTGCTCGTTCCTGCCATAGCCAGAACAAAGCCGCTGCATCAGGGCAAGGCAAATGTTTGAACCAATAGGCTCACGGGCGTGATATACGCCAGCAAACAATATCCGAGCCTCATCCTGGGATTCACGAGCATGGTCAGAAATCTTTATGCCCCAGATCGGCAGGCCAAGCGTCGTACTTGTTCCGATTTGTTCGCGGTAGATAAGGTCAGGATAAGTCCGGAGCAGACGATCGATGCTGGTTTCAATCTCATCCAGCGCCATGTATGCAGCCGGGATGCCCGAGTTTCTTTTCTTCATTGAAGGAACGGTCAGCGCAAACGTGCTCTTACTGATGTTTGATTCACTATTCACATGTAGAGAGGGGACAAATCGGCTGGGTTCATCGGCAGCAGAAAGAACGTGCTTTCCTGATGACTGCTCAATAGTAAAATATGATTCAGATTTATTACTCCAGCGTGCAGAGATAAACGCATACCCGCTGATCAATGTCAGGATACTGATTAAGTAGGCAAGAGGACTGTGGCGAGCAACTATTTTCATCGATACCTGACGAAGAATGACACCACTAAATCGGACGAGGGGCTGGAATTACAAATAGAACGACAAAGAACGGGCGAATATTCCGGCCGCGCCACTTAGAGTGCGCGTAAGAATTCCACTGAATAATTCGCCAGGTCCGCAAGGGGCGCCCAGTAGACACCCAGAACGAGGGTAGGGATCACAAGGACTGCCAGAAGCGTCACGTAATATGGAGAAACCGTCAGGCTGACAGCTTCATCCTCACTTTTCTCCAGGAACATTGCGCGCACAACTCGGGCGTAGTAATAAAGTGCAACCACGCTGTTGAGTAAGCCAACCGCCGCAAGCCAGTAAAATGCCGGCCCTGCTTTGACCACAGCCGCAAACAGATAAAACTTCCCAACAAACCCCGCGGTCGGTGGCAACCCGGTCAATGAGAATAGAAATATACCCATCGCAATTGCCGGAATTGGCGCTTTGTAAGCAAGTCCTTTCCAGTCATTGATGTCTTCACTGCCAATAATGTCCTGAAAGATAATCACCACGAGAAACGCACCCACGTTCATTAGGTAATATACCACCAAATAGAACATAGTTGCGTAAACGCCCTGCTCAGAAAGCAGAACGGTCCCCATCAGCGCATAACCTGCATGTGCGATACTCGAGTAAGCCAGCAGGCGCTTGATATTGTTCTGCATAATAGCGACAAGATTTCCAAGCGTCATGGTGGCAGCTGCGATGACCGCAAGAATTTGCGGCCAGTCAATTCCGCCAAGCGCAAGCCACTCAGTGGCGCCGTTACCGCTATGCGAGACCAGCGCCACATTGAAAAACCGAATAAGAACGGCAAATCCCGCCGCCTTCGGACCGACAGACAGAAAAGCGGTGATGGGTGTAGGCGCACCTTCGTAAACATCCGGCACCCAGAAATGAAATGGCACCGAGGCAATTTTGTAGCCGAACCCGGCGATGATCAGAAGAACCGAGACCAGCAACGCGAGTTCGTTTGTCACGCGTCCGGCCAGAATTTCACTTATCTCGTAGATATTGAAGGTGCCTGTCAGACCGTAGAGGATTGAGATGCCAAAGAGCATCAAGCCTGAAGAAAAAGCGCCGTAAATCGCATATTTCAAACCCGCTTCACTCGAGCGTCTGCGGGTTTTCAAGTACGTCGCCAAGACAAAAGATATTACGCTGACAAGCTCGATAGAAATATATATCGTCAACAAGTTGGTGGCAGACGCCATCAGAAACATACCAAGGGTCAGCGCCATGAGCAGGGTGAAATACTCGCCAACGGGTCTGCCTGCCAATTCAACCGAACCGATGGAAAGAAAAATGACCAAAACCGCAGAAGCCAGAAAGAGCAGCTTAAAAAAGAGCGAAAAAGGATCGACCACGAGCATATCGCTGAAGATGGAGCGGCTGCCAAGATCGTATTGCGCAATGACCGCCAGAAACACGACCACAGCGCCTGCCAACGCTATTATTGACATCCACGGCGAATGCTCCTTCTTCAAAAAAAGGTCAGCAATAACCATTGCGAGGACAATGCCCGTGAGAAGCAACTCAGGCACAAAGTAGGCCAGACTATTGATATTGCTCTGAATGATCGATGAATAATCCATGATTCGCTTTCTTTAGTTCAGCCCCATAAGCGTAGGTGTACCAGCAGTCTTAACCACCTCAACAAGTTCATTAAGCGATACCTTCATCAAATCCAACAAAGGTGCAGGATAAATTCCAAGCACGACTACAAGTACCGCGATGGGAACAAGCGTAAATAGTTCGCGGCCATTGATCTCCGGCAGGTCGGCATATTTCGGATTGAGTTCCCCCAGAAACATGCGCTGATAGGTCCACAAGAAGTAGCCCGCCGTGATGATGATGCCGATAGTCGAAATCACGGTAATCCAGCGCAGGTCAAACACCTCTGATCCAAAGGCTCCGAGAAATGAAAACGCTTCGCTGATGAAGCTTGAGAGTCCGGGCAACCCCAATCCGGCAAAGAATGCCAAAGCCATAATGCCGCCATAAATGGGCATTCGCACAAACAGGCCGCCAAACCCGTCGATGTCTCTGTGATGTGCGCGGTCGTAAATGACACCCACCAGGAGAAAGAGCATGGCAGTACCTGTGCCGTGGTTGAACATCTGCATGACTGCGCCGTTCATGCCAAGCGAGGTCAGGCCGGACATGCCAAGAAGCACGATGCCCATGTGGCTGATACTGGAATAGGCGACCAATTTTTTCAGATCCTTCTGGGCCATGGCGCAAAACGCGCCATAGAGAATGTTGATCAAACCAAAAATCGCTAAACCGTAGGCAAAATAGTGCCACTTCATGGCGTCGGGCAGCATCGGAAAACTGATTCTTAGCATGCCATAGGTTCCCATTTTCAGCAGCACGCCCGCCAGAATCACGCTGACGGCTGTGGGCGCCTCAACGTGGGCATCGGGCAGCCACGTGTGAAACGGGAAGATCGGGACCTTGATTGCGAACCCTATGAACAGGGCCGCATATATCCAGAGGCGAACATTGA